>JALYUO010000133.1 GCA_030853735.1 Chloroflexota bacterium | reverse complement strand
GGCTCCGGCTGTGCCGCCCGCTCCGTTCGCTGGGCTGGGCGGCACGCCGCAGAGCGCCGAGTCGGTGGGCCAAGCCGTGCAAGCGGCGGGGCTGGATGCGCGCACCCGTACCTTGTTGCTGTTCGGTATGGCGCTGGTGCGGCTGGCCGGAGCCGAAGCCAACGCCGCCGCGCAGGCCGCGCGCCAGGCGGGTTGCTCCGATAGCGAACTGCGGCTGGTGGTCGAAATGGCCCAGGCGCTCGGCGGTGGTCCCAGTGAACGGCTCGGCAAAAAGATCCTGGGCTAGGCGACCGTGGAGCATCGGGACCATCTGGCGCTGTTGCGCGACGGCATCGCGGACCCCGGCGGGGTGTGGGCTGATTTGGGCGCGGGCTGGGGCGCATTCACCCTGGCCCTCGCCGATCTGCTCGGTTCCACCGGCACGATCTACGCGCTAGACCGCGACCGCACCGCCTTGCGCGAAGCAGCGCAGGCGGTGCGCGCCCGCTTTCCCGCCATCACGCTGCACTCGCAAGTGGCCGATTTCACCCAGCCACTCGACCTCCCGCCGCTCGACGGCATTGTGATGGCGAACGCGCTGCATTTTGTGCGCGACAAAGCGCCCGTGTTGGCGCACATCGCCGGCCTGCTACGCCCCGGCGGGCGGCTGATCCTGGTAGAATATGATGCCGACCGGGGCAATCCGTGGGTGCCGCACCCGCTGGCCTATCCCACCTGGGCGACGCTGGCTGCCCGCGCCGGCTTCCGCGACACCCGCCGCTTGGCGACCGTGCCCAGCCGCTTCCTCGGCGCAATCTACTCGGCGCTCAGTTTCGCCCCCTAGATCACCCTATCGCTATCGGCTCTGCTGCCGTGCGCGCTAGATCCGCAGCTGACCTAGCGCATGGAATTGCACATGGTTATGGTATAATACCGATGATCTGCGCTTGCAGGTAGTCCACCAGATCGGCCAGGGTAGCAAAACCTTCGCGGCTGTCCTGAGAGATCGCTTGCAACGAGAACCGCCAGGCCGGCGGGTCTTGTGTGCGCTCCCGCCAGAGTCGCAGTAAATACGATTGGTAGTCCGGTTGATCCTGTTAGCCGCGCTGGTGTGCCGGTGCAGGGGTTTCGCTCCAGCCGCGCCCAGGCATTGCTGATCTATCTGGCCGTCGAAGCGGAGCGGGCGCACCGCCGCGAACACCTGATGGCCTTGTTCTGGCCCGACGCGCCGGACCGCGTGGCCCGTGCCAACCTGCGGGCCACCCTTTTAATCTGCGCCAAGCACTCGGGGACGACACGGCGACCTCCCCCAGCGTGTTGGTGACCCCGATCACCCTCCAGTTCAATACCGCCAGCGATCACCAGCTCGATGTGGCGGCGTTTCAGCGCACGCTAAACGCGACGCGGACCCACCCGCACGTCGCCCTGGTGACCTGCCGCCCCGTGTATGGATGCCCTCGCCGCCGCTATCGGCGGCTATCATGGCGCGTTCCTGACCGGATTCTCTCTCGCCGGCAGTATCGAGTTCGAGGAATGGGTCACGGCCCGGCGCGAGGGGCTACAGCAGCAAGCGCTCGGCGCGTTGGCCGGCCTGATCGCCTATCACGAACGGCGCGGGGATCTGGCGACGGCGCTCGGCTATGCGCGGCGGTACCTGGAACTGGACACATGGCGCGAAGAGATCCATCGGCAGGTCATCGCGCGGAATCCCCGCCAGCACGCGCCGGCACGTTTCGTACTGGGCGAGGGTGGCTCCCTGCTGGGCCAACAGCGCGATGGTCCGCCTAACCAGGCGGGGCAGGTCCGGCCCCTTGTGGCGGGCGCGGCTGACCGATGGGTAGGGAACCCTGTCGGGTGGCGCGCCTGCCCAGCGCGGGCCGCGCCCGGCGCGTGCCCGACGGTGCCGAGGGCGACGGAACCAAATGGCAGTGCGTAGTAAACTGAGTAGTAAGTGAGTAGAGTCACTTTATAACTAGGAACTGCTACTATATGTGGTACACCCAAGTATCTTCGAGCACTACATATAGTAACTAAATCTTATTGTGAAGTGGATCTAGTAGTAAGCGCGTAGTAGGTAGCAGCCGGCGTACTAATGCTAATCAGGAATAGAGTCCAGTGGTCAAGCACTGGCAGCCAAAGGTAGGTAAGTACAGAATAGTAGCAATAAGGAGCTAATTAGTTATGTATAACGGATAATTGCCCTTATCCGTCAATATAACTAAGCATCCTAGACATATCACTTGCTACTCGACGGTAAACACTGTGGCTTCCCCGCCGTTAAGCGTGAAAGACAGGGTGCCGTCGTAGAGCGTGAACCCGCTCTGTAGCGGCACGTTATTGGCGAAATGCTGCGTGATGCGGTGTTCGTTGCGCCAAGTGATGGGACCAAGCGAGATGCTACCGCTGATCGGTTCGGCAGCGTTGGCGTTGACCGCCAATATCAGACCGCGTTGCCCCGTCCAGTAGAAATAGGCAAAGGCTTCGTGGTGTTTCAGGCTGTAAAAGTGGAAAAACGCGCCTTGTAGCACGTCGGCATAGGTGGCGCGCAAGCTGCCGGCGGCCCGCAAGAGAGCCGTCATGTCGTCACGGTGGTTCCAATGCAGACCACAAATGTCGAAGAAAGCCAGCTTGCCATAGAACGGATCGCCGGGGTCAAGCGTCAGGCGCGCCCCTGCGGTCGGATGGTCGAGGCCCAGATTCATCGGCCCCCGTTCGTAAATCTCCTGCCCGGCGTTGATGTAGGGCAAGGTGTTGACCATAAAATAGTTCATGATGCTGAGGGCGTTCGCCAGTTGCCGGCCCCCAAGTCGCATGACGACACGCGGCGAGTCGGCGATTTCGGCGGCGGCCAGGATGGGCAGAGTCAAGCGCGGAACTTCCCACTCCACCAAGCCCCAAAACAGCCCCTCGGCAACGCGGTGTTCAGTCTGCCAGCTATTGCCGAGGAAGGCATGATAGCCGGCGGCTTTACTCTTGTGGTCATTACTCATTGCCAGTTCTTCCGCCAAAAAGGCAAAAGCCGGGTCCGTCGCGGTGGCCGTAGCGATGATGCGCCGTTCCAGCCCTTTCGGCAAAGCGTGCCCCATGTCGAGCCGTGCGCCGTCAATACCGTAGTGCTTCTGCCAGTGCGGGATGATGTCCAGGATCGTGTCCCACAATCCCTCGTTAGGCAGCGCGCCGGGAAACAGGCTCGCTTTGGCGACATCAAACAGTATATAGGGCGGCTGCCGGCCAGGATCGGGCAGATGCACCTGCGCTTCCGTTGGGTGGTCTAGGTAGAGACGCAGGAAAGTTACGTCGTCCCAGGTGGGTTGGCTGTCGTTGATCCAGTCGCTGAAAGCGGGCGGCGTGATGACACCAAAGCGAGCGGCGATTTGCGCCAACACATCAGCATCATGGTCGTGAGCCGCTACAAACTGCGCCCAGCCGGCGGGGTCGGCGCTTTGTGGGTCGGGTGCGAAGCGCGCTAGATGCTCCTGCACGGCGGGTTGGCAATAGATATGGCCGAGGGTTTCCGCCTTCGGTTGCTCAAAGCCCAATCCCGCTACCGGCGGCGGGCCAAAGTCGGCCGCTGCCGCCGCTTTGATCCAGTAAAACCAGTCGGGATGTTCCAACAGCAGGTCGTTATCACGCGCCGCTGTGCGCGGAATAAAATCGAGCATGACCCGTAAGCCGAGGATATGGCACGCTTCGACAAAAGCGGCAAATTCGTCGTCCGCCGTCACGCTGTCACCCAGCAAACGGTCGTGATAGCTCGGTTCGACGGCAGTGAAACTCTTGACGCTGTAGGGACTGCCCACTTCGCCTTTGCGGTAGCTGTTGCTGTAGGCCGTCACCGGCAGGAGATAAATCGTGTTCACCCCAAACGATTGGATCTGCGGCAAGTAAGCAATCAGCTTGAGGAAAGTGCCGGTTTCTGTATAGGAATCGCCAGGGCCGGGCAGCGTGATCTGACCATCAAGGTTATGGTCATAAGCGGTCACCGAGCGCACGAACGCCCCATAAACCACGGCCCCCTTGAGCCACTCCGCATCGTGTTCGCCCCTGCTGAGGGCCAGCGAGCGCCCATAGGCCCGATCCGGCGTAGCCTGCACTAGAATCGCCGCCAGCGCCTGGGCATAATACGCATACGGGTCCACACAGAGGATACCGCGCTGCTCGGTGCGTGGCCCCACATAGCCACCGACCCAGCGGGGCGGGATGGCATAGTCGGGTTGCCCCGGTCCATGCTGGACTAATAGTTCATGTAATTGCTGTAGTTTCACCGCAATCTCCTGCTGGCGCTAGGCGCACAATGTACCTCTCCGCCCCATCCGTGAGCGGGTAGGCCACGGCTATTATAGCAGAAGCGCTACAAAAATGCTGTTTTGCTGTAACCGTTCACCTATGTAACTGGATTGACGGTTAGTGATATTATAGCCAATGCTTGACACGGAGCGCCCATTGGCGCATACTCTGGCTATAGCCGACCAAGAACCGGGCGGAACGGGCGTTACGCCCAGCGGTGCTGTGGCGCAAAGGCTGTTTCGGGGCGGTGAGCGCGGGGGGGGACGAATTTGTGGAACGGATCTTAACGGTGACCGCGACCTCTCAGCAGCAAGGACAGGCGCTGTGGCCGCTACTCGGCGCAGCGGTGCGCGCCCACTGGGCCGCTAGCCCGGCTCCCCGCTTGCTGCCCTCCCCCTGAACGGTTACGAACAATTACTCTGTAGGGTGTAGTCGCGCACGGCGGTGCGCCGGCCGCGTGGGGGATGGCCCACCCGGTTGCTGGATCCCCCACTGTACAAGTGCCAGGAACCTATGGGGTGTAGTCGCGCACGGCGGTGCGCCGTCCTCGTGGCCCGACCGCAGTTCTTGCCGCGCAGACCGACCCCGCATACGGTCCGCATACCCGCATGGTCCTGGCGCGAAAAGCCGGGATAGCTGCGCCGCCTCTTGCGCGCCGCCCCCGGAGCCGAGCAGGGCTTATGCGTTCTCGCGTCTGCGGGCTTAGGGCGCGGAATGATTGGGATGGTGGGAGCGGCCTCCTGGCCGCGATAGGCTGTCCTTACCGCGCAGGTCGGGG
>JALYUO010000132.1 GCA_030853735.1 Chloroflexota bacterium | reverse complement strand
GTGTGGCACCCGCCGTCGCCAGGACGGCCGGGCGGGGGCGGGGCGACAGTCGCTCGAACGCGGTGGCCCCCGACCCGGCGATGCTGGGCGGCAGCAAGGCGCGCAGTTGGTCCCAGAACGACCGTTGGCCGGGCACAATGGCCCAACGGGTGCCGGTGGGCTGCAATTCGCCGAATTGGGCGACGGCCAACACAAAATCACCGCTCGGCGCTTTGGGCTGCGGCACGTTGAGCAGCACCCAACTGACCAGCAGCACCCCGGCCATCAGCACCTTCAGCAGCGTCCACGGCCCGCGCAGCCCGTCGGGGATGGCGTTGCCGGCCAGCAGATTCACGCCCACGACGAGCAAGGCCAGGGCTAACAGCCCCAGCCCGGCGGCGGTGATGGTGCGCTGAAAAGAGCGGGCGGTGGGTTTCACGGCTTAACCGAAGTAGCCTAGTTCATCCTTTGCGTCGTCGCTCATCATGGCCGGGTGCCAGGGCGGGCTGAAGACGATGTGCATATCTACATCGTCAATGTCATCGAATTGGCTGACGGCGCGACGCACATTCGCCACAATCTCCGGCCCCATCGGGCAGCCGGGGCTGGTCAGCGTGGCCGTGATATCGGCCTTGCCGGCGGCCAACTGCACGTCGTAGATCAGGCCGAGGTCTACGATATTGATACCCAATTCCGGGTCATACACCTCTTTGAGTGCTTCACGCACCTGATCGGGGGTGGTGGTCATAAGGGTCATGCGGGTTCTCCTTGCGTACTGCGTATTGCGTATTGCGTAGGACTATTTATGCTCATTTTGTTGTTAAGTCTGTGTTTAGCGTAATACGCAATACGTAATACGCCCTACTCGTCAAACAGATAGGTAGACTCCTGATAGTAGCGAATCTCATTGTCGGCCAGCTTGGCTTTGACATGATCGTGCCACCAAGCGTTCTTGGCGGCGAGGCTCTGCTCCGGGTCGCGCAACAGGGCCAGCGGCACGTTGACGCGCAGGGCGCGCGCCGGGATGATGTGGCGCGTGATGCCGGTCGGCACGCGCAAGCCGGCGCGGGCTAGTTCCAGGATCTCGGCGGGCTGGTAGGGCGGGAAGACGATCAGCGCACTCACGCCGGCGTAGTGATCGAGATAGTCTGTGATGATGTCGCTGCCGACGCGGTGGATGGCCGTTTCCGGCTTGCCCTTATAGAGATCAACGATTTGCAAAAGCAACGCGGTTTCACGCGCCCGATCCAGGTGGGGGGCCGTCAACAGGTACACTTCCGCCGCGAGTCCGTCATGCGGCGGGTGGACCAGGTAGGCGACGGCTTGGCGCGCGGCCAGCGCCGCGCGGGCGGTGGCGGGCGTGCAGGGGTAGAGGACCAGATCGGGTAGCGCAGCGATAGCGGTCAGCAGCGCGTTGGCATCAAGGCCGGTGATCAGGTGGTGCCAAGTGGTCAGTTCGACTCCCGGCTCGTCGTAGCGGACGATCTGGGCCAGCACGTCGCGTGCGCCGACTTCGGCCAGCGCGGCGGTGCGATTCGCGCCGTCCATCACCATATAGTTCTCGCTACCGGGGATAGGGGTGACGATGACCGGATTTTTGAGCAGGCCGTCGCCGGCGATGCGGCGGCTCAGGCGGCTCACGCGGCGCGGATCGGCCTGCTCGTGCGGCACCACCGCCGCCAACGGCACGATGCGGAGGTCAGGCAACGCCGCGCCGCCGCCGAAGCCGGGAGCCGTGCTGGGGCCGGTGCTGCCTGCCGGCGGAATCTGTACCGTCATCGTTCCCTCTATCACTCGTCCGCGCCGCCTCTCTGTGCGCTTATTGTACTCGATTCGCGAGGTTTAAGCCACGCCCCTGGCTGATCCGCACAGGGCTGCGAAAAACTTGATCCACGAAGGAACACGAAGATTCACGAAGAGATTGATCCGCGCAGGGCCGCGAAGAGACGCGAAGCTTTGATCCACGAAGGGTCACGAAGCGTTTCTGTTCAGGAGGGTGGTGATGTAGAGGGAGGGAACGTGATGATCCGCGAAGAAATTCAGGCCGGTACAACGCTTACGTGCAAATCCTCTATTCGCACGACATCGAGGGCGTACTGAATACACGCTTGAAGGTCTTCAACTTGGAGACCTTCATAGTAATCGGTGGTAATCTCTGAGAAAGTTGCACCATCGCGTAGCAATTCTAAAATTTCGTACACCGTAATACGGGTGCCCGTAATGCACGGCTTGCCGAGGCGCACGTTAGGATTGATGGTGATGAGGCTGTTCATGGGGCTTCTCCATTGGGCTAGTTGGTCATTGCCATATCAGCAGAACGGCGCTATGCCTATTGTACTCCCTTTACGGCAGATTCTCAACGCCGACCTCACCCTCCACAGGGCTTATGCGTTCGCGGATTGATGCGCCGGATGGGCCGCTGTCGGACTGTGGGAGCGGCCTCCTGGCCGCGAAAGCCTACCCTTACCGCGCAGGTCGGGT
>JALYUO010000131.1 GCA_030853735.1 Chloroflexota bacterium | reverse complement strand
CGTTGTCGGCATCCACGTCTACGAAGGTGTCTCTGGCCGGCGGGGTGACTAACGGGATGTTGAAGGCCAGGATGACGATCTTAGTCATTTGGCCGCGCGTCGTATTGTTGAACGGACGGAACGTGCCGTCGCTATAGCCGGAGATTACGCCCCGGCAGGCCAGCGAGTAGACTCCCTGATAGTAGTAGGCGGTCGGATCGGTCACATCCGTGAAGTGGACCGTGCAGGGCGTAGCAGTCGTCAGCGGGGTCACAGTCGCGGTGCTGCTCGGCGGGACAGGTGTGGCCGTAGCGGGCAGGGCGGTGCTGGTAGGCAGTGCTGTTCGCGTGCTGGTTGCGCTGCTGGTCGGCGAAGCGGTGTCTGTCGCCGTCGCGGTGGGACTGGTCGGGCAAGCAGGCGCATCGGTGTAACGTTGCACGACCGTGTTTGCGCCTAGCGCGTTCACGTTAATGTTAAAGCCGCCGACCACGTAGAAGTCGTTACCACTGCGTGCGCCACTGGTGTAGTCCTCAGCAATGGGCAGTGGAGCCAACATGGTCCAACCCGTCGGATTGGCGAGATCGAGGGTAAGTACACTGCTACTCGGTCCGCCAGATCCGGTGTAGCCGCCGGCGACAATCCAGCGCCCGTTAGACACGTCTACCGCGCTGCGCGTCAAGGGGGTGGGCAGGTCGGGTACTGCTGCATCATCCCAAGTGTTGGTAGTGGGATCGTAGCGATAGGTCTTATCCGTGATCGCGCTCCCGTTGCCGCCGCCTCCTTCGGTGTAGATGTAGCCGTTGTAGGCTACGGCGTTGAGGTTGGAGGTGAACAGTGGGTAGTTGGCGACCGTGCCCACCGGTGCCCAGCTGTTGGTGCTGATGGTGTAGACATCCACCGTGTTGACTTCGGAATCGGAGGGGAGCGGCTGGTCTTGCCGCGCGGCGAAGCTGCGCCCTGGTGCGCTCGCAAAGTAGTGGGAGTAGTGCCCGGCGATGCGATAAATCTTGCCGTTCAGCAGGACAATGGCCTGGCCGGCAGTGGCTGCGGGCGGCACCGCCAGGGTGGTGTAGGTGCCCGTCGCCGGCTCGTAGCGATAGAGGCCGGCGTTGCTATTGAGCGTGGTGACATCGCTGCCGTTGAGGATATACAAGTAGGTGCCGTCACTCACTGCGCCGGCCAGGAAGCGCGCTTCGGGCAGCGGCTCAATGGGGAGCCAGGTGTGGAGGGCGGGGGGCAGATAATAGGCGTTGGCGACCCCGGCCTCGTTGGCATATCCGCCGAAGCTGTAGAGCACGCCCTGGTATGCGGCGCCGGCCGCCCCCGCGACCGGGATGGTGTAGGGTGCGCCATTACTCCACGCGCTGGTGCCACAGGGGAGCGGCGTGCTGGTGGAAGTGGGCGTAACGGTCGGGGTGGCGGGTTGGGGCGTGCCGTAACATGGCCCATCGGTGTAATATTGCACCTCCGCGTGAGCCGAAGTCCCAACACTAAAGCCACCCACTTGATAGAACACGCCCGCTGCGGTCGCGCCACTGGTGATGAAGCGCCAAGCCGGCATCCAGGGCAGCCCGATCCAACTGCCGGTTGGTTGGCTCAGATCGAGGGCTTCCACGTTTTTGTCAATCTGATAGGCCACATCATAGCCCCCGGCCACGATCCAACGCCCGTTCAGGATGCCGCCGGCCCCCGCATAGTGGGCTTGGCGGAAGTCGGTCACTGCCCCATCATCCCACATATTCGTCACGGGGTCATAGCGGTAAGTTTTGTTGGTCAAGGTGGCGAGGATTGATCCGCCGCCCCCACCAGCGTAAATATAACTGTTCGCCGTGACGGCGAGCAGATCGGACAGCGCCTGGGGGTAGGCCGCCACGGTTCCGCTGGGTGTCCAGGTGGCGGTGCTGATGGTGTAGACATCCACACTGCCGGTATAGCCGCCGCTGGCCTGCCCCGCAATGCGATAGATTTTGCCGTTCAGGTACACGGCGGCTTGGCCGGACGTGGCGGTGGGCGGCACGGCCAGCGTGGTGTAGCTGTCGGTGTTGGGGTCATAGCGTTGCAAGCGCGCCACCGGGCCGCCATTGTAGCCATTGAGGAGATAAATATACTGCCCATCCGTGACCGCGCCGGCGGCATCGAGGGTGCCGCCGGGTGGTGGGCTAATGGCGGTCCAGGCGTTGGCATTAACGCTGTATTTGTATGCGCCACTGCCGAAGCTATACACGAAAGCGTCTAGCCCGACCACGGCAGCTTGAGTGACGTTGACGGGATAGGCGGCGGCATAACCCCAGCCTGAATTGCACCCCAGGACCGGCGTGATGGCGGGGGTGGCGGGGACGAAGCGCGCCTGCGGCGGAGTATTGGCGGCGTGGCTGGGGGTGGCCCAGAAGCCTAATAGGGCGATGTGCTAGTTAGCTAAACTGGCTAGATTCACGAAATAGAGCTACTATTAGGCCAGTTCAATCACGCACGGTGGATAGGAATGTCATTGGACACTCATAAATCTGCCTCTTTCGTCGGGT
>JALYUO010000116.1 GCA_030853735.1 Chloroflexota bacterium | reverse complement strand
CCGATCTACTCTTTCGTTCCCCGACCGGAGCGATAAGGGTAGGCTATCGCGGCCAGGAGGCCGCTCCCACAGTCCGCTTTCTGCTCACCGTCCGCCTCACTCTTATACTCCGGGTTCTATATCCGCGCTATGTTAGGGGGCCGCTTGACAATCCACAATCCGCAATCCGCAACCCGCAATCCCTTGCGGGGGGCCGATGATCCGCGTATACCCGGCGCGATCTCCTTCTGGCCTTTCTCGTTGCCCGCGCTGCGCTATGCGAATATCCGCGAACTGCTGGACGACCCCGACGTGGCGGCCCCGCGCGAGCTGCGCCAGAGCCTGCGCGACATTCGCATGGCAAATGTGGTCGGCCAAGGGACGGCGGTCATCTTGCGCCACCTGCCCACCGTGATCGGCGCGTGGCCGGCAGGGCAACCGTTGCGTGTGCTGGATTTTGCCACCGGGTCGGGCGACATTCCGCGCGCGATTGTGCGTTGGGCGCGGCGGCGCGGCATTGCTTGCACGGTGCTGGCGACCGACATCAGCCCCGAAGTGCTGGAAGAAACCCAGCGCTTCACCCGCGCCTATCCCGAAATCACGCTCATGGCCTGCGACTCGCGTGACGCGCCGTTTGCGCCGGGCAGCTTCGATGTCGTCACCTGTTCGCTGGCCTTGCACCACCTGGACGCGCCGGGCGCAGTGGCGACGCTGGGCCAGATGGCGCGTCTCGCCCGCCACGGCTTCATCGTCAACGACGTAGAGCGGTCGTGGCCGGCCTATCTGGCCGCCGTTGCCCTGGTCTACGGCATCACGCGCAACCGCCTGACGCGGCATGATGGCCCGGCTTCGGTGCGCCGCGCCTTCACCCGCAGCGAAATCCGCCACATGGCAACCGCCGCCGGCATCACGGGCGGGTGCATCGTGCAACACGCTTTCTGGCGCATCGCGTTCGTGGGACGGCGGGCCGCGTGAAACGTAAAACGTAAAACGTGAACCCTAGAAAATGCAATGTGCGGAGCCGTTACACACGACTCCGCACATTGCTATTTTACGTCTTACGTTTTACGTGCTAGTAACCCATTGGGCTGGCATCGGTCATGACTCCGCTGCGGAAGGGGGCGGGGGCCAGTTTGCGGACGTTGGCTGCTTGCAAGCCTTTCGGCCCGGTTTGCAGGTCGAACTCGACTTCTTGCCCTTCGGCCAGGGTCTTGAAGCCCTCACCGGTGATGGTGCTGTAATGCACAAACACATCTTCGCCGTTCGGGCCGGTGATAAAGCCATAGCCTTTGCTATCATTAAACCATTTGACCACGCCCTGCGTGTGGGTATCGGCGTTGTCCATTGTCGGAAGACCTTTCTACTACAGTGCTACTACGGTGTACAGACACGCTGCCCTTCCCAACGGGAAAGGCGCGGGATGCTCACGATCCGGGGGAAGTGGGCATAGCCCGTTGGTGACCGGAGGGGAGGCGATTGTCTCGCTGCGACGGGATACCAGGATGGACAATCCCAACTTCTACTAGAAATAGTACCAAATTGCGGGTGCCTATGTCAAGCAAAATCGGGCAGAGATTTGTCTCTTTTAGATCCGTTTGCAGCCAAAATCCGACAAACTCCGCGCTGCTTCCTATCGCCTAGCGGTGCAGCGCATCTTTTTACATACACGGGTGCGGCCGGCAGGCGCGCCACACGATGCAGCGCACCCCCCGATCATCAGGGCGCTTGCAGCTAAAGGGCGGCGACGGGCGACTGGAACTCGCCGCTACCGCTACAAAGCCCGCCTACGCGGGCTACGCTGAGAGCTTATAGTAATTCAGCTAATGATCGCGAGCAGCGACAGGTCCAGCAACTGCGGCGTTTGCACCCCCAGGTGCGAACGACGCAGGCAGCGCGTCGTTTGCACCCGGAGGTACAAACTCCTCTCTTTCATAAACCGCCAGATCATTAGCTGAATTATTTTATAGTGAATTGAGGATCTACAGTTTGCCCCCCGCAGCCCGCGTAGGGGGGCAGTGAATGCCCCTCCGCAGCCCGCGTAGGCGGGCTTTGTAGCGGTAGCGGCGAGTTCCAGTCGCCCGTCGCCTTCTTCTTGCTAAGAAATCCCCCAGTAATGTATAATGAATTTAGAACACAAGTTCAATAAATGGCCGAATCATTGGCCGGCGCGGCGGATCTTTATGGGCTATGCCACTGAAGATGCGGCGCGCCGGCGCAGTCGGGCAGGGTTCAATACCGTTATGTCCCGCCGGGGACTGCAAAGGAGCAAGCGTGATGGGCGAGAACGACAACGCGAACCGTATGCCGGTTCCCGATATGAAACTCGAACTGGTGCCGGTCCCGGTTTCGGATATTGAGCGCGCCAAGGCGTTCTACATCGAAAAAGCCGGCTTTAAGTTAGAGGTGGATGTGCAGCCTAACGACACCATGCGGGTAATTCAGCTCACGCCGCCGGGATCGGCGTGTACCATTGTCTTCGGCACCGGCATGGGTGCCATTTCGGCCATGCAGCCGGGCTCGGTCAAAGGACTGCATTTGGTGGTGGCCGATATCGAGGCATCGCGGGCCGCGCTCATGGAGCGCGGGCTGGAAGTCGGCGCGGTGACGGATATGGGCGGGGTGAAATTCGCTGAGTTCAGCGACCCCGACGGCAATTCATGGCTCCTGCAAGAGTTTCCCGCGCATATGCGGGCGTAACCGGCGGGGCGCGGCACAGTGCCCGTTTAGCCCATGTTGCCCGCCGCCCGCTCGGCCTGTTTCGCCGCTTGCCAGTAGGGTTCCTGCTGGGCCACCGGCAGATCGGCGAGGCGGTGGCCGGCGGCATGGGCTAGGCGTTCCATCCTGGCAAAGCGGTGGATAAACTTGCGGTTCGCGGCGCGCAACACAGCTTCGGGGTTCAGCCCCCACCAGCGCGCCACATTGACCAACGTGAACAGCAGATCGCCAAACTCCTCGGCGCGGTGATCCGGTTTCGTAGCTTCCTGTAGCTCGTCGAACTCTTCTTGCAGCTTGGCGAACACGCCCGCTTGGTCGTCCCACTCGAAACCGGCCCGCACCGCCCGTTCCGCGATTCGCAGCGCCTGTTCGAGCGCCGGCAACGCCTGCGGCACGCGGCGCAGATCGGCGGTCACTTCCAGGTCGGCAGCCGGGTCGGGAACCGTCGCCTCCGCTTTGGCTTGCCGCTCTGCCGCTTTGATCGTCTCCCAGTTGCGGGTCACGCCCTCGGCATCGGCCACTTCGACATTGCCGAAGATGTGCGGATGGCGGCGCACCAGCTTGCTGACGATGGCCGCCACGATATCGCCCAGCGTGAACTCCTCCGCCGACACGCCCACCTGGGCATGGAAGATCACCTGCAACAGCACATCGCCCAATTCATCGGCCAGCGCGGCGGGGTCGCGCGCATCAATCGCGTCCAGTGCCTCGGCAGCTTCCTCCTGGAGATAGCGGCGCAGCGATTCGTGCGTCTGCTTGCGGTCCCACGGGCAGCCGCCCGGCCCGCGCAGGCGGCCCATCAGGTAGACCAGCGAGTCGAGGT
>JALYUO010000084.1 GCA_030853735.1 Chloroflexota bacterium | reverse complement strand
CCACTTGGTCGCCCAACTCGCCGCCCTTAGCGAGGTCAGCCGCGCCGGCTCCCGCCGCCGCGCCGATGCCCGCGCCAATGGCTGCGCCAATGGGCCCACCAAGGACCGCACCGATGACCCCGCCAATAACCGCGCCGCCGGCCCCGCCGACGGCTTCCGCCGCCACGCCGCGGTCGCTGTCTTCGCGCTCTACACCGGTGGTCGTGTCCACTACCGGGTCCATCATCGGGTCCGTTGTGCTGTTGTCGTCCATTTGTAGTCGCCTCCTTGAGCGTGAACCATTCGCATCTGTTAAACGGACCTATTGCTGTCCGCCACGGCTTTACCGTACAGGGCTGTCATATCAAGAAACGTGCCCTCTATCAGTTGAGTCTGCTTGCTTGACACAAGCAGCGAACCCCGCAGAGTAGCCGGCTGCGGGGTTCAAGTTTGCCGCCCATTTGCACACGCCGGCACCCTACGGTCGCAAGCCGTAGCCGCATCACTTATAATGGGGTGAAGGAGAACCGGTCATGCTGATCCTGAGCGGGCCGACGGCGGCAGGTAAAAACACGGTGGGGCGCGTGTTGGCGCAACGCCGTCGCCGCTGCGCGGTGGTAGATTTCGACGCGGTTCGCGCCATGTTTGTGCAGCCGCATCGTGCCCCCAGCAAGACTTCCCGATCTGCCCCACGCCCGACGATCCAGGTAGCTGCAACGTCTACCGCGAGTTGCGCTTCCCTGATACGATCTATAGCCACCTCAACAAGTTTCACCAGGAGCAGACCGCCGCCGATTAGCGCGGTGCGGGTAAGTTGTCCGTCGCGTCGGTGACCCAGCGCACGCGCTCGGCGGGAGCGGGCGGTTCGGCGGCGGGCCAGGGCACGGCGGGCCGGCCCACATAGAGGAAGCCCAACAAGCGGGCCGGCGGAGTCAAGCCGACCAGTTCGGCTACATGAGAGTGGGTGGCAACCGCGCCGCTGGTCCACTTTGCGCCCAGGCCCAGTGCGGACGCAACCAGATGTGCGTTTTGCACCGCGCAGCCGACGGCGATCAGTTCCTCCCACTCCGGCATCCGCCGTTCGCCGCGCTCATCCAGCACCACCACCATGCCCAGGCTGATCCACACCGGCGCTTGCCAGATGCGGTCGCGTTGGGCCTGTTCGGCTGTGGCGCTATAGCGGTCGGCGGGGGTCAGTTGCTGATAGGCGACACCAAACGCAGCACTTAACGCTTGCCGCCCCGCTCCGCTATAGACGGTGAAGCGCCACGGCGCGGTGCGCCCATGATTAGGTGCCCAGCCGGCGGCTTCCAGCATCAACGCCACCGCGCCGCGATCAATCGGGTCAGGCGCAAGCTGTTTCAAGCTAAAACTGCGTCGCCGCCGCAGTGCCTCAACCAGCAGCGTCGCTTGGTCAGTTATCTCTGTTGTCACTTACACTCCTCGGTCAGTCGTCGGTCGTCAGTCGCCGGTCGTCAGTCGCCCGTTGGGGTTGACGATTGGCAATTGCCGGTTGGCTCGGCTATTCATAGCAACAAATATCGGTCGTCAGTCGCTGTTCTTGCGTCTACCCCAGCAACAAAGCGGCGAACCTACTATAGAGGTTCGCCACATTCCGTCCGTATTCCGCATTCCGCATTCCGCATTCCGCAATCGCCTACTGGCCGGTTGGCTCCTGGAAATGGGCCTGGACCACGACGCGGTCGTTGGCCGGGTCGCCCAGCAGCAGCAAGGTGACGGCGGGGTGGTCCTGTTGCAGCAGGTGGGTGTCGGTGCGATCTATGCGCCCAGCTTGGTCTACCACGAAGTGGTACACCGTGCCGTCGGCGCGCGTCAGTTGGATCGCGTCGCTGGGATGCACGCCACTGAACAGCGTGGCGTTGGCTGGGCTATAGGCCACGCCCAGCACATAGTTGACCACCGTGCCGGTCAGCCAGTTTGCCACGCTGGGGTCGGGGCTGAACTGCCAGTCAGGCAACGTGGTGTTGGAGACTTCCACGCGAAACGGCTGGCCGCCCACGGTGACGGTGCGGGGCGCGCCGTTTCGCACTTCTTCGTCGGTCGGCAGGCGCGAGGCACCAGGGGTCGCGCTGGCCGGCGCGGGCGGCGGCACAGCGGTATCCATAGCCGGCACCGCCGTATCGGTGGCCGGTATGACTGTGTCTGTCGCCGGCACGGCGGTATCGGGGGCGGGCACCGCCGTATCCGTGGCTGGGTAGGCGGTGCCCGTCACGGGCACCGCCGTCTGGGTCGCCGCAACGGTGGGCGCCTCGCTGTTGTTCAGCGTGGTCGGCACAGCCCCGGAGGAATCCGTCGCCATGGGGATCACCGTAGAGCTGTTGGGCGCAGCCGGCGTGATCGCTCCTTGCGTCAGCAGCAAGCCGGGAGTGAGGGTGCCCACCACCGTGGGGGTCAGCACAATCTGGACCAGTTGCCCGTTGGCATCGCTGCCGCCATGGAACTGCTCGAAAGCGCGGCTGATTGGCCCGGCCACCAGGATCAAGGTCAACAGCGCGATCAAGCCCGGCCAGATAAACGCACTGAGCGGCGTGGACGGCTCTGATGATCCGGTGGGTGGTTGCCCGCCGTCCACACCATGCTCGGCGGCGTGGGCATCATCATGGGCAGGGGCATGGTCGCCGGCGGCATCCGCAGGGTAGTGGCTATCGTTCGCGTGATCAGTCATGCAGCGAATACTCCTCCAACAACAAGCGATGAGTTAGGGAATCCGGTGGGGCAGAATCACCGACGGCAAGCGGATCAGCATTCCACTCGGTCCGGTTTTGGCGCTGCCCGTCCAATGCAGATACGGGATGGTAACAGTCACGCGGGCATCGCGGTGCAGCAACGCTTGGCTCAGGCCGGTCATGCGGCTGGTGGTAGCCGGCACACTGCGCCCGTCGCTATCGCCAAAGATGACGCGCAAGCCATAGATGCCTTCGCCTGCATCAAAGCGCCCGTTGCCGTTACGGTCGGCATAGACCTGGAGCGGCATCGTCACCATGGCCGGCGGGTCGGGGGCGTGGCCGGTCGGCGGCAACGGCACCGGCTCTTGTGTCGGTTCCAGGCTCGGCGCGGGCGTTTCGATCACCGGCGTGGCCGTCGCGTCCGCCGGCAAGGGGGCGGGCGGCACAGTGGGTGGCCCCGACTCCGGCG
>JALYUO010000072.1 GCA_030853735.1 Chloroflexota bacterium | reverse complement strand
GTGCCGCGCGTCGCCCCGGCCACGCGCATCCTGGCGGCGGCACTGGCGCTGGGCGCGGCCAGTGATCTGCTGTTCTACGGCCAACGCGCCGGGCTGTCGGTGCTGCTGTTTGTCCTGTTGCTGCTGGGCGTGGGCGTGGCGCTGGGGCGCATGGAGCGCGTGCGCGTGCAGCGCGCCAACCTCTGGCTCGTCCTGCCGCTGCTGTTTTTCGCGGCGATGATCGGGGTGCGCGCCAATGGCTTCTTGACGATCCTCAATGGGGCGCTGGTGGCCGGCCTGCTGGGGCTGCTGGCCTATTTTTATGCCGCTGGGCGCGTGGCGAGCCTGGGGCTGCTGGGCTATCCGGCGGTGCTGGCGACGGTTGCCAAGCATCTGCTGCTGGAACCGCGAGGTCCCGTGCAACGGGTGCGCCAATCCGCCGCCGGGCAGGAGCGGCGCGTGCGTCTGGCCGTGCCCCTGCTGCGTGGTGGACTGGTGGCATTGCCGGTGTTGCTCGTCTTTGCCGTGCTGTTGACCTCCGCCGACACGATCTTCGCCGATTATGTGGGCCGGCTGCTGCGCTTCCGCTTTCTGCGCGACCTGCCCGAACTGCTATGGCGCAGCGCGCAGGTGCTGGGCGTGGGCTGGCTGGTGGCCGGCGGGCTGCTCTATGCCTTGCGGCGGCGTGGCGCGCGGGCGGCCACGGCGCAGCTCCTCCCGCCGGGCAGTCTGACCGCCAATCACCAGTTAGGGTTTATTGAGGGCGCGACGGTGTTGGGCCTGGTCAATATGCTGTTCCTGGGCTTCGCCTGGGTGCAATTCACCTACCTGTTTAGTGGGCAGGCGGCGCGCACGCTGCAATTCGAGACGTACCGCGAGTATGTGCGGCGCGGCTTCGGCGAACTGCTGGTGGTGGCTGTGCTGACTATGTTGCTCATCCTCGGCCTGCGCTGGGTGACGTGGCAGGAGACGACCCGCGAGACGCGCATCCTCAACGCCCTCAGCACGCTGTTGATCGGGTTGGCCTTCGTGATGCTGCTGTCGGCGTTCCGGCGCATGACCGACTGGGAGAGCATTGATTACTACATCAACACGCCGTTGCGCCTCTATGTGCGCTGGTTCCTGTTCTGGCTGGGCGCGGCTTTTCTGTGGCTGCTCGGCACGCTCTGGCTGCGCCCGCAGCGGTTCGCTAGCGGCGCGTTCGTGATCGTGCTGGCCTTTTGCGCCACCATTAACTGGATTAATCCTGATGCCGACGTGGCCGCCGCGAACTTGGCCCGCCACGATGAACTCTCCACCCGCTATCTGTATGTGCTGTCGGAAGATGCTATCCCCGCGCTGGTCGCCGGCCTGGACGGCAGTGATAACCCCATACAGCACGATTTGCGTAACTACCTCTCTGGGCAGCTCAATGCAATGCAAGCAGATCCCAGTTGGCAGACCTGGCCCGCCTTCCACCTGGCCCGCCGCCAAGCCTACCGCCAATTGGTGGATTTGCGGCGCGCTGGCACGATTCCGGTCTACCCCCGTTGATGCCGCTTGCCCAGTGCGCGCCTGTAGCGCCCGCAATGAATTGCGGCGCTACAGGCGTGTCTCATCGCGATTCTTGCGGTGGGGCGGTAGGCGCGCTATACTGGGGGCAGGAGGACGACCCTGTGGCTGACCCCAAAAATAGGACTTTGCCAGGGGTGCCCGGCCCCCATCCCGACGGGCCGATTCGCACGGCGGGCGCATCCCTGGCGGTGGCGCGGGCGGCGGCGGTGCTGGTGCATGGGCGCGGCGCAACGGCAGCGGACATCTTGGGGCTGGCTGAGGAGTTTGGGGTGGCCGACGTGGCTTATCTTGCGCCACAAGCGGCCCGGCACACCTGGTATCCCAACAGCTTTTTTGCGCCGCTGTCCAGCAACGAGCCGGGCCTGTCGTCGGGACTGGCGACGGTCGGCGCAGTGCTGGCGGCGGTGGCGGCTGCCGGCGTGCCGGCGGAGCGGACGGCGCTGCTGGGCTTTTCGCAGGGTGCGTGCTTGGCGCTGGAATACGCTGCCCGCCATGCGCGGCGCTACGGCGCGCTGGTGGGTCTGAGCGGCGGCTTGATCGGGCCACCCGGCACGCCGCGCACCTACGGCGGCTCGTTGGCCGGCACACCGGTCTTCTTAGGCTGTAGCGACCGCGATCCGCACATCCCCCGCGCCCGCGTTGAGGAGAGCGCCGCCGTCTGCGAAGCGTTGGGCGCTGTGGTGACGCTGCGGATTTATCCCAATATGGGCCACACGGTCAACCGCGACGAGATCACTGCGGTGCGGACGCTGCTGGCGGCGCTGGTCGCTCCCTGATGCATAACGACGAACAGCACCGCAAAGACGCGAAGAACGCGAAGATTCATTATTAAAGCCTTCGTGTCTTCGCAGTGAGTGATGAACCGGTGGCGGCCAGGGCTTATGCAAAGTCATTACGCAGGGCTGCTGCGGCACAGATTCCCTCTCCCCCGCAGGGGAGAGGGTGAGGGTGAGGGGGCGTAGCCGTGATCGATCCCGTTGGGGTCGCCGCAGTCCACCCTGCGCCCCACGCTCCGCACTGGCCGCTGGACTTTGCATAAACCCTGCGGTGCCCGCCAGGGCTTATGCGTTCTCAGATTCATGCGCCGGATGGGCCGCTGGCGGACTGTGGGAGCGGCCTCCTGGCCGCGCTGGAGCGGGGCATACCCCGATCTACTCGTTTGCTACCCGACCTGCGCGGTAAGGGTAGGCTTGCGCGGCCAGGAGGCCGCTCCCACAGTCCGATTCATTGCGCTCCCCAAGCCCGCCGACGCGAGAACGCACGAGCCATACCCCTCGCGGCACGCGCCGGTTGACAGCCGTGGCTAAACCGTGTATGCTACTCTGCGTAACACTAGCCGATTGTGTCCATGAGGAGCCATGCCCCTATGCCTGATCCCAAACTCCGGGTCGTTGATGACCCGCTGGAGCGCGTCGAAGCCGATGCGCTGATCCTGAACTGGTTTATTGAGGACAAGAATAGCCTGCCCGCCGACTGGAAGGCGCTGGACGGCAAGCTGAACGGCGATCTGACCGCCACGCTCCAGGGCGACGAGTTGCGCGGCGCGCTCTATGAGATCGAGCCGGTCCACACGGGCGGCAGCCTTAAAGTGCGCCGCGTGTTCCTGGTGGGCAGCGGCAAGCGCGCCGATTTCAGCGTGATGCAGGCGCGCCGTGTGGCCGCCGCCGGGGCGCGGGCGGCGCGCAGCCGGGGCGCCAAGCGCGTGGC
>JALYUO010000683.1 GCA_030853735.1 Chloroflexota bacterium | reverse complement strand
GTCCCTGTATGCCGGTGGCTGTGCGGCATACCAGACTACCCGTAGGAGTGTTAATGACCACCATAGAGACCGCGTCCGCCCCTACCCCTACCCCTGCTCTAGCAGACCCCTTAACCCCAGATCTCATCGCCGTCGAAGCCGCCATGCGCGCCATCCGCACGCGCGTCGTGGATCGGGTGCGTCCGTTGCTGGCCGACAGCCCCTCGCCGATCCGCACGATGGCGCGCATGGTGAACGAAGTGCTGGCCGCAGCGCGCCAAGCGGCGATCCCCGAAGCCGTGATCGCCCGCATGGTCATCAACCGCACCATCGGCGATGTAGACGTGCGCCGCATCACCGAGGTGGTGGATGGCGTGGACTACAGCACCATCGGCGAAGACCTGGGCATCATCCTGCCCGGCGAAACGATCAACGGGCGCGTCAGTGCGGGCCGCACCTATCTGGAACTGCGCGAACACATGATGCAGTTTGAGCGCCGCCTGTTGCAGGAATACGGCTTCGACTCGCGCGTGTACGACCTGCTGGGCGTGGGCAATCCCTTGCTGCGCGAACGGCTGGCCGCCCGCTTCCAAGCCCAATGCGGCATCCCGGCCAGCGCCGCGCAGACCTATGTCAGTATTGGTGGTCTGGACGCGATTGATAAATCGCTCCGCACGCTCAACCACCACTTTCGTGGACTATATGGCGGGCGCGTCGGCTTCGCCTTCCCCGCGCCGGGCTTCGCCGTCCCCCTGTGGCAGGCCACCAGCCTGGACATGGAGGTGATCCCCTATCAAACGCACGAAGCAGAGCGCTTTGAGTTGACCGGCGCAAGCATGACCCGCTTGTTAGAGGCGCATCCCAACCTGCGCGTGCTGTATCTGACCGTCAGTAACAATCCCACCGCTTTCGCCTACCGCCCCGACGACTTGCGCGCCCTCTTGGCCGCGATTGCCCTGGACGGGCGCGACTTGGCGATCATCGCCGACTTGGCCTACGTCGGCACCGGCCCAGTCGCCGAGGACCAAGCGCGCATGGCGGCGTTCCTCACGCCCGATGCGTTGCGCCGCACTCTGTTTGTCAACAGCTTCTCCAAAGTGTTCACGCTCACCGGCGACCGCATGGGCTATCTGTCATTCAACAATCCTGAGTGGGCGGGCCTGTTGGCCGCTGTGTGGAACAACGCCACCGCCGGCCTGCCCGCCGAGTGGCAACTGCGCTTCCTGGCCTACACCGATCTGTTTGAGGAACGGCCCTGGATTCAGCAGAAAATCGCCGCCCTCTACACCCTGCGCCGCAACGCGCTGCGCGCCGAACTGACCCGCCTCAACGCCCAATATGGGCTGTTCGCGCAGGTGGGCCTCGATGACGGGGCCACAGTCTACAATTGGAGCAAACTCGCCCCTGGCGTAGATGTCTTTGATCTGTTTGAGCAGACCGGCATCGTCGGCGTGGACGGGCGCGCATTCGGCTACAGCCCCGACTATATCCGGTTGTCGGTCGGCTTTATTCCGGTGCCCCCGGAGCAACTGGGCGCTTAAGGACGGTCGCGCCGTTCTCCTTCATCCTACTCGCTTGGCTGGTCCGGCGCGACTGTGCCTACGCGCATCTTCTGGGAGGCTCTTTGTGAATCGCAAGCGGACTTATCTGGCGACTATTCTCGTGGCGTTAGTCGCCCTCCTGATCACGACAGCGACCGATCTGCTGCACCCGGCACACGCCCAAGACACCAAGGGCGACTACCTGTTCACCCAAACCGGCTTCACCGTGCCGGCCACGTTCATGGATTTCTGGCGCAGCCACGGTGGGCTGCCGCTGTTTGGCTATCCGATCTCGCCGGTCGTCACCGAAGGCCAGTACCAAGTGCAGTATTTTGAACGCAACCGCTTTGAGCTGCACCCCGAACACGCCGGCACCGGGAGTGAGGTCCAACTCGGCCTGCTGGGCAGCTATCTGACCGCCGACCGCAGCTTCGCGCAAAGCGACCCCGTGCCGGAAACAGCGGACCAACGCTATTTTGTGCAGACCGGCCACCGCCTGAGCGGCGTGTTCTATCGCTACTGGCAAGCCAACGGCGGCTTGGCCCTGTTCGGCTACCCGATCAGCGAGGCGCTGCAAGAGGGCGGCTACACGGTGCAATACTTTCAGCGCAATCGCTTCGAGTTGCACCCCGAACACACCGGCACGGCCTATGAAGTGCAACTGGGCCTCTTGGGGCGCGACTACTACGCGCAAGTCAAGACGGGCCTAGTCGGCACCACCGGCCAAACCTCCAGCCTGGAGAAACCGGGGCCGCCGACCACCGCCGGCCCCACCGCCGTCCCGGTGAGCGGCGCGTTCAACAGCGGCCCGCACATCGGCTACGGCCTGATCGTCCATATGTATTATCAGGACCACCAGCGCGTGCTGAACGCCGTCAAAGACATCGGTTTTGGCTGGGTCAAGCAGCAGGTGCAGTGGAGCGACATCGAATCGCCCAAAGGCAGCTATGCCTGGGGCGAACTCGACCGCATCGTGGACGACACCAACGCCGCCGGGATCAAGCTGATGTTAAGCGTGGTGCGCGTGCCGGCCTGGGCGGCGGCCTCCGGGCGCGGCCTGCCCGACGACCCGCAGGACTTCGGCGATTTTATGCACGCCATCGCTGCCCGCTACAACGGCAAGGTGCAAGCCTACGAGATTTGGAACGAGGAGAACCTGGGGGCTGAGACGTTCGAGGCACACTGGAAGCCCGCCCTCTATGCCGAACTGCTCAAAGCCGGCTTCCTGGGCACCCGCGCCGGCGACTCGCAGGCCGTGGTGATCAGCGGCGCGCTGACCCCCACCGGCGTGTACAACGATGATGCGGTCGAAGACACCTGGTTCCTCGACCAACTCTACCAGTGGCACAACGGCGAACTCCGCAACTATTACGATGCGCTGGGCATCCACCCCTACGGCTATTGGAACCCGCCCGATACGATGTGGCCGGTGAAGCAGCCGGGCGATGCTACCCCGGCCAAAGAGTTCCGCAATCACGGCCAGTTCTATTTCCGGCGCATTGAAGACCAGCGCGCCGTGATGGAAAAGCATGGCGACAGCCAGAAGCAAGTCTGGGTGACGGAGTTCGGCTGGTGCAGCGATCAGCGCGACGGCGGCTATATCGAATGCCAGAACAACTCGCTCGACGATCAGGCCCGCTACACCGTGCGCGCCTTCCAGAAAGCGCAGCAAGACTATCCCTACATGGGTGTGATGTT
>JALYUO010000024.1 GCA_030853735.1 Chloroflexota bacterium | reverse complement strand
GAGCGCCCTCCCCACCGGGTACACCTGCGGGGCCGCACCTGGGGGTGCTGACTCCTCTTAAACATCAGGGTATTCGCTCAGAACGCATAAGCCCTGCACGCGCCGCATACAGCCCGCCCAGCGACCGGTCACCGCCTTCTGGTATAATAGCGGCCAGATGGACAACCAACCCCGCTCGCCCGCCTCCCGTTCCCGCCCACAACAGGCCGTGCTGCTGGTGTTGCTCGGCTTGGTGCTGCTGAGTGCCGCCGGGCTGCGCGTCGTCGGCCACAACTGGGATGCGGGCCAGCGCCTCAACAGCGACGATTCGTATGTGGCGAAAGTTGCCACGCGCCTGCGTGTGCCGCCCGGTTCCACCCTCGCCACACTGCTTGATCCCCAACACAGCCCGCTCAATCCGCGCATCGGCGGCGCGTTTTATGTCTACGGCACGCTGCCGCTTTATCTGGTGCGGATCGCCACAACGGTGGCGCAAGCGGTGACGGGCGACCCCTGGTTCAGTGGCCTGGACGGCGTGTTGCAGACCGGGCGTGTGCTGGCGGGGTTGTGCGACACACTGACCGCGCTGCTGGTGTTTGCCGTGGGGCGGCGACTGTGGGGCGCGGCGGCGGGGTTGGTCGCTGCTGCGCTCTATGCCTGGGCCATTCTCCCGATCCAAATCGGCCACTTCTATATTACTGACCCCTTCATGGCTTGCGCGATGACCGCCGTGCTGTGGGCCAGTATCGCCGCTGCCCAGACGGGCCGGCGGCGCTGGCTGGCGGCGGCGGGGCTGGCGCTGGGGTTGGCCCTGGCCTGCAAAGTGAGCGCCGCGCCGGTGGCGGTGCTGCCTTTGGCTGTCGTCGTGGGCCGTGGGCCGTGGGCCGTGGGCCGGGCGGACGGGGGTCAGGGGTCAGGGATCAGGGGTCAGGGTTTAGGAGTCAGCGGGCGGTCGGCAAACCTTACGCATTACGTTTCACGTTTCACGTTTCACGTTTCACGCTCCTCTCGGCTCTGGCAGGGGTTGGCGTTGGTGGTCGGCGGCGCGCTGCTGGGTTTGCTGATCGGCGATCCGTTTGCGCTGCTGGATGCCGGGTCGTATGTCAAGGTGCTGGCGGATCAGGCGGCGATCCAGCAGGGCGGCATTGACCAGTGGTTCACGCGCAAATATGTCGGCACGCCGCCGGTATTGTACCTGTGGGGCCAACTCATGCTGCTGGGTGTGGGGCCGTTGGTGGGCGTGGCGGGCACGCTGGGCATCGCGGCGGTGGCGGTGCGCGCGCGCCAGGCCGAGCAGCGGGTGGAGGCGTTGCTGCTGCTGGGCGCGGGCGCGTATTTTGCCTCCATTGCCTTTGTCGAGATCAAGTGGGTGCGCTACTTGCTGCCGCTAGTGCCCTATCTGTGCCTGTTTGCCGTCGCGCTGGGCCGGCTGCGAATGCGGAATGCGGAATGTGGAATGCGGAATGCGCCGGGTCGTGCGCTGCGCTTCACTGGGGGTCACCGCCTGCTAGTCGGCTTGGCCCGTGGGTTGCCGGCGGCGTTGCTGCTGTCGGCGGCGGCGGGCGGGGCGGCGGTCAGCCACATCTTTCGCACGGAGCAGACGCAGGTGGCCGCTTCGCGTTGGATTGCTGCCCATGTACCGCCCGGCAGCCGCCTCGCCAACGAAGTGACGACCATTGCCCTGCCCTTGCCGTTGCCCGGTCAGCCTGCCGCCAAAGACCGCTATCGCCTGGTGCGGCTCGATCCGCTGGCCGATGCCCCCAGCGCGGTCGCCTCGGCCACTCTGCGCGATGCGCTGGCAAAGACCGACTACTTGGTGCTTGACACCACCCAGGCCACGCGCACGGTGCCCCGCCTGCCCTGGCGCTACCCGGTGCAGATCCGCTACTATGAGCTGCTGTTGAGCGGGCAACTGGGCTTCACCCCGGTCTACACCGCCACGTCCTACCCCACCCTGTTCGGCCTCGCCATCCCCGACGACGGCCCGTGGGTGGACCTGTCCTTCATGGACTCCTCGCACCCGCCGATCCGCGTGTTCCAGCGCACGCGCCCCCTCGCCCCTGCCGCCTGGGATGCCCTATTCGCCGCTGCCGTGGCCCAGCCCTCGCTTCCTACCCGCCAACCACCGCCGTGAATTTCACCACAAAGGCACAAAGCACACAAAGAACGACGAATTGATCCGCGCAGGACGCGCAGCGGCGCGAAGCGGCGCGAAGATGATTTTGTTATTGTGCAGCCGCTGATCTTGTCATTGAGAGAAGCAATGCAGAACAATAGTGCCCTGTGTTAGCTTAGGGCTGACGAGGGGCACTATTTTAATTCGTTTTAATTTTAGGAGTTACGCAGTTGCGCGCTTGTGCCCGCCGCTGCGCTGGACAAAGCCATATAGGATGGTACTGGGATGGCTCAGATAGTGCTGAATGGCGGGGCGAATGATGTCTAATTTCGTCGTAAACC
>JALYUO010000017.1 GCA_030853735.1 Chloroflexota bacterium | reverse complement strand
GAACCGGGCGGGCGGCGCTTCGTTATAGCCAGCGGAAGGGAGGATCTGGGCTTATGGTGCGATTACGAGATCGAATCGGGTTTGGCATCGGGTTTGGGTTGGTGGGCCTGCTGCTGGTAGGGGCGCTGGAGGCGTTGGGCGGATCGGTTGCGCCAGGACCAGGGCCGGCGCAATCCCTGGCGGGCTATAGCACAGCGGCCCCGTTTGATTTGCCGGCGGCGGTGGCGACGGGCTTGACCAATGCGGGTATTTTGCCGCAGGCGACGGGGCCGATTTATCCCACCTCCACCCCAGTTCCTTCGCCGGTCGTGCAGATCAGTGTGCTGGCGGGAGCGGCGTTGCATTTGGTAGGGCACGAGGCCACTGCGGACGGTTGCTGGACTCTGTTCCGCAGTCCCGACTCTAGCCCGTTCCTCAATGATCCTGGCTCCAGTGGCATCTCTAGCATCATCTCGCTAGGCCAGAACGATGTCTGGGTGGGCGGCTTCCAGCGCGACAGCAGCCTCGCCCTACACTGGAATGGTGCGACTTGGCAGGCGGTGCCCAGTCCGAATATCGGCGGTGGCGGCAGCCTGTCGGCGCTGGCAGCCCGTGCCTCTGATGACGTATGGGGTGTGGTGAATTGGTCAGTCGAAATCGGGAGTTCGTATGCATTCAACAGTGTTGCAGAGAGAGCCACCCTCGTTCATTGGGACGGACACGCTTGGCGCATTTTGCCCGATGGTGAAACGGCTGGGGTCAGCCAGATTGTCGCCCGTGCGGTGGATGATGTGTGGGCGGTCGGATCGGTTGGCGTTGGGCAAGGCAACTCCCGTAGAACGACGCTGCTGCATTGGGACGGCAAAAGCTGGCAAGACCGGAGCAGCGATTGGCCGAACGCGGCCTATGGTTTCCTTGGTGGGCTAGACGGAGCCGCCGCTCCAACAGCGCACGGTCTGTGGACCGTGGGTGGCGACGCGCACGATCAGATCGTCCATTGGGATGGTTTAACCCTGGCAACAGTAGAGACGGCGACGACGATGCTCGTGCCGACAAACACCATTACCCTGGCGGCGGTGAGCGCCAGCGGGCCGGAGGATGTGTGGGTGGTCGGCAGTTATGCTGCAAGCGGTGGGGCGGATAAGGGGCAGGGGTTGATTCTCCATTGGGATGGGTATACCTGGACCCAGATGCTTGATTCGTCGGTGTCTGCGCTAACCACGGTGGTCGCACCGTCGGCAGCTGATGTGTGGGCGCTGGGGTCGCGGGTTGTCGGGGACGTAACGGAATCAACGGTGCTGCATTGGGATGGCACCGCTTGGCGATCCGTTAGCTTGCCTAAGCTGCTACCGCAACTGAGCGAGTTTACGGCCATGAGTGCGACCGGCGATACGCTGTGGTTGGCGGGCTACACCTATCAGTCCCAGCAAGATGCGTCAGCCCGCAACGGCGTGGTCGCTCGCCTGAGCAAAGGCGCGTGTGCGGGGGCCGGTGCGACCCCCGCGCCCTGAGCGGGGCTAGTAGAGGCGGGGCAGGTTCTTTTTCCAGCCGGCGGGCAATAGCACGTCCAGCACATCGTCTACGGTGACGATGCCGAGCATCCCGCGCGTGTCGCCGACGACGGGCACGGCCAAGAGATCGTATTTGGTCAGCACGCCGGCCACTTCGGCCTGCGGGGTGGTGGCGTTGACGCTGATGACGGGGGTGGTCATAAACTCGCGGACGGGGGCATCGGGCGCGGCCACGATCAGATCGCGCAGCGAGAACATCCCGATCAGCGTTTCATCGGCCTCGGTGACATAGATGTAATAGCTCTCCACATCGGCAGTCTGGCGCACATAATCCATCACATGAGTCGCCGTCAGGTCGGGCAGCACGGTCAGGTAGTCGGTGGTCATGCGCCCGCCCGCGCTGTCTTCGGGATAGGCCAGCAACTCGCGCACGTCGGCAGCTTCGACCGGCTCCATGTGGGCCAGCAGTTCGGCGGCACGGCCCTCCGACAGGTCGGCCAGCAGGTCGGCGGCTTCGTCGGGCGGCATCCGGTCGAGGATGTCGGCGGCGTGTTCGGTGTCGAGGTGTTCAAGCAGTTGCGCTTGCGATTCGGGTTCGACCTCTTGCAGCGTGTCGGCGGCGGTTTCGGCATCCAGGCTGGACAGCAGGTAGCCGCCGGCGGCCTGGTCCAACTGCTCCACGATGTCGGCGAGGTCGGCGGGGTGCATCCGGCTTAACGCAGCGTGGTCGGTTTTGAGCGGGATGCCGGCGGGGCCAATCGCCACGGGGTCGAGTTGGTTCCAGGGGATACAGCCGTCGCCCAGCGCCTTGTCGCGGTGCAGCAGGCGCAGCACGCTGCCGGCCGGCCCTTCCAGCCCCAGGCGGCGCAGCATGGCGCGGGGCGTGGCATCAATGCCGACCAGCCGGTAGTGGCCGTTGGTGCGCGCCAGTTGCAGATCGTGGACCCGCACGACGCGCCGGCCATGCACATCAATAATCTGGCGGTCCATCACCTGCCGGGCTAGGCCGATTTCGTCGCCGCGCGCCTCGTACATCGCTAGGTCGCGCAACCGTTCACGCAACGTGATTTGCCCGTTGTCGAGCGCGGCGATGTCTACGGCGGCGATCAGAAAGTCGCCGTTCTGGCGGTGCAGCCCGATGGCGACCACGGCGGGAAAGCCCTCCACCGGGTCCACATACACATCGGTGCATTTGCCCACCAGTTCGCCCCGGCCGTCGCGCACGGGCCGGTTCAGCAGTTCACTCAAGAAGGGCATCGTTTCCACCCCCTTTCTCCGGTTGCGGTCGGCGCGCGGGGGTGGGGCGGCACACAGGGCCGCCAGGGGGTGCTAGGGGCGTGAGGCCGGTAGCTGAGAGGCGGCCCGGTGGCCGAGCGCTGCTGCGCCCGGCCCGTGGCTTCCCACACCCGGTCGTCGGGTGCGGCTGTTATGTAGCTGATTGCCTTGCATCGGATGCGCCCACGAGGCCGGATCGTTCCGCAGAGGAGCCGCCCGGCCTAGCGTGGGCCGGCTATCTGGACCGCAGTCCATACAAGCTACCCTGCGCTTTCTATTATGAGCTTTCCGCCGCCACTCACCCGGTCGCCAAAGGCGGGGGGGGCGTGGGACAACCTATTGGATTCCATACAGATGGGATCGCGGGCCGAAAGCTCTACCTATTGCTCAGTATACGCCTGCCCTGGCCGCTTGTCAACAGGATCTGGCTGCTAGGAAAGGGCTTATGAGTTCTCGCGTTCGCCGACCTGTGGGCGTGCTGCGTGAACGCGTGGACTGTGGGAGCGGCCTCCTGGCCGCGATGGGGCTGGTTGAACCCCGATCTCCTCGCCCACAATCCAACCTGAGTGGTAAGGGGAGCCTATCGCGGCCAGGAGGCCGCTCCCACAGTTCGCAACTCACCAAGTCCGGCGCATGAATTCGAGAACGCATAAGCCCTGGCTGCTGGGGTGCGCTGCATCGTTTTGCAGACAGTGGTGCCCCGGCCCGCCGGCGGATCGGCTTGATTCGGGTTGGACCCATGTGCTATCATAGCAGCGTAAGTGAGGAGACGGCGATCCGCTCGGCGGGGCAGGCTAGAGATTAGGAAGCGCATGGGATTCGCACGGCGCATTTCACGCTATCATTGGGGGCTGATCGCCATGCTTGGCCCGTACCTGATCGGGCTGATCGGGCTGATCGGGCTGCCCGCGTTGCTGACGGCGGGCATCGCGTTCACGCAGTATGATGCGCTCAGTCCGGCGCAGTTTCTCGGCCTGGACAACTTCGGCGAGCTGCTGCGCGACGATAAGTTCTGGAACGGGTTGCGCGCCTCGCTGATCCTGGTGGTGGTGGCGGTGCCGTTGCGGGTGTTGGGGGCACTGGGCTTGGCGCTGCTGGTGCAGAGCCGGGGCCGGGCGACGGGCTTTTTGCGTGGCGCGGCCTATCTGCCGACGCTGATCCCCGATATTGCCTACGCGCTGGTCTGGCTCTACCTGCTTAACCCGCTCTATGGGCCGCTCAACGGGCTATCGCAAATCTTCGCTAGTGGGGTGGAGACGGAGGCGGTGAACCCGGTCGCGGTGCCCGGCATTTGGCTGACCGACCCCCGCGCGGCGCAGGCGGCGGTGATCCTGTTGCTGCTGTTCACGGTGGGCGAGGGCATGGTGCTGTTGCTGGCGGCGCTGGGCGAGATCCCGCGCGACCTCTACGAGGCTGCCGAACTGGACGGGGCGAGCGGCGACCAGCAGGTGCGCCATCTCACGCTGCCGTTGCTGGCTCCCTCGCTGTTGCTGCTGACGCTGCGTGACGTGGTGTTCAGCTTCCAGGCCAGCTTTATCGCGGCGGTGATCGTGACGAAGGGCGGGCCGTATTACGCGACGACCTACTTGCCCTACTGGATCTATCGCAACGCCACCGAGTTTGGCCGCTACGGCTATGCCGCCGCCATGACGCTGGTACTCTACGCCATCACGGCGCTGCTGATCGGCGGGCTGTTCCTGGCGGCGCGGCGCTGGCGCGAGGTGCAATATGCTGGATGATGCCGTCGAGGGCTTGCCGGCCGTTGTGGTGCCGGGTCTGCCGCCGGGCTGGGAGCGCGCGTGGTGGCAACCCACGCGCACGGTCTTGGCTGTGCTGGTGGGGCTGGGCGGCATCCTGCCGTTGCTCTGGATGATAAGCACGTCGCTGCGCCCGACCACGTTGCCGGCCGCGACCCGTTTTGAGTGGATCCCGCCCGCGCTGACGCTGGAGAACTATCCGACCATCTTCCAGACCTTTGCGTTGGGCCGGTGGCTGGGAAATTCGCTGCTGGTGATCCTGGTGGCGGTGCCGCTGACGGTGCTGACCGGGTCGCTGGCCGGGTTTGCGCTGGCGGCGTTGCCGGCGCGGGCGCGCAGCGGGTTGGTCGTGCTGTCGGTGGCGGCGCTACTGGTGCCGGCGATGGCGCTGTGGGTGCCCCGCTTCCTGATCTACAAGACATTGGGCATCCTGGACACGCCGTTGGCCTTGATCGCCCCGGCGATCATGGGCAGCAGTCCGTTGTATGTGTTGCTGTTCGCCTGGGCCTTTGCCCGCGTGCCGCCGGCCACGTTTGAGCAGGCGCGGCTTGACGGGGCGGGGCCGCTGCGCGTCTGGTGGTCTATCGGGCTGCCGCAAGTCTGGCCGGCGATTGGCGCGGTGACGGTGCTGGCGACGGTGTTCTATTGGAGCGACTATCTCAGCCCGTTGCTCTATATCAACAATCAGGATTACTACACCCTGCCGGTGGGCATCCAGGCGCTGCAACAGGCCAACCCGACCGGCTGGCCGCTGCTGATGGCGGGCTCGGTGGTGCTGACGTTGCCGGTGCTGGGTATCTTCCTGGTAGCGCAACGCTTCTTCTTCCGCCTGGGCCGCTGATCCTGCCGTGCCGCCCCTAGCCCACCCGTTTCGCACTGGAGCCGCCGTGACCCCCACCCCGCCTGACTCGGACCTGCCGCCCCCTGACGGCGCAGAGTTGCAAATGCCGTTTAACGGGCGCGTGGGCGTGCTGGTCTTGGTCGCTATCGTGCTAGTGTGCCTGGGGGTTACGCTGATCCTGGTCTGGGTTGGCGGCGTGGGGGCGCTGGTGTGGCAGTAATGCGGAATGCGGAATGCGGAATGCGGAATGCGGAATGCGCTTTGACTTTGGGAAATATGGCGCGTGATTACGTCTCTTTACGTATTACGTAATGCGCATTACGTATGTAACTACGCACCATATCTAGCCGGTCGTGCCGACCCACGGATTGTAGGAGGCGGTGCCCCCGGCGCTACCTGCGCTACCGCGATCTCCTTGGCGGCCACCGTCCTAACCCGCAGATCAGGCTAAGGTCGGCAGCGCCGGGGGGCACCGCCTCCTACCACGGGCAACCTGAATAGTTACTTACGCATTACGCATTAGGGGCAACGGAGGGCAGCGATGAAGGGACGGGTGACGCGACAGGGGTTGGGCGTGGGCCTGGGCTTTGGCGTGCTGACGGCGGCGCTGACACTGTGGCTCCAGGGCGGCACGGCGATGCTG
>JALYUO010000015.1 GCA_030853735.1 Chloroflexota bacterium | reverse complement strand
CCGGTAGGCCAGCAACGCCCCCAGCAGCGCCGTCACCAACAGCAAAAACAGCGTCTCGGTCAGAAACAACCCCGTCGCAAAAATCAGCGACGGCTGCACCGCCATGATCCCCGCCGCGCCCGCCGCTACGGAGTTCTGAGTTCTGAGTTCTGAGTTCTGAATTACGGGTTCCGCGTTCTGACCACGGCCCACCGCCCACCGCCCACCGCCCACCGCCGCCAGCCAATACGTCGCCGCCACCGTCAGCAGCGACACCGCGATCTGCGCGACTTGAGCGGCGACCAGGCTGTTATCCGTGAGGCGAAAGATGCTGGCGAGGAACGCAATATAGCCGGGTGGGCGAATCCAGATCCAGCGGTCGGGGATGCCCACCCCGCCCGCCAGTGCCTGGGCCGCTTCAACATAGTTGCCTTCGTCGCCGATCAGCGGGCTGCCACCGTTGGCCTGCACCGCCCACAGCGGGATCAGGCGCACGGCGAGGGCCAGCGCCAGGATCGGCAGCAACAGCCAGTGGCGCTTCAGCAGGAGGGTCCACATCCGGCCCATTATACCACTGGGCATCCGGTTCTCACCACAGAGGACGACGGATGACACCACAAAGCCACAAAGAACACAAAGATTTTAAAGGGATTCGTTTGTGGCCTGCATAGCGCGTCAACGGAGATTTAGCCTATTGAGCGGGAGCTGTAGCAGCGCACGGCGTGCGCGGGGCCGCCGGCAACCACGGACCCACCCGCCACGCTCACCGTTTACCGAAGGGTTGGGGCGGGTGCGCGGGGGGCAGCGCCGCCTCGTCACTTTCGGGGGACACAGCCCCCCTCCTACGCTCCAGGGGGCACCACTGCCTACCCTTTCGGGGGACACAGCCCCCTCCTACGTGCCGGTGCCCATCCTGCGAACCCCTCTCCAGCCCGCGCAGGCGGGCTTCGTAGCGGTAGCCGCGACTTGAGTCGCCCGTCGTCCCCCGTCACCCCAGGCGTGGCACAAACGCCCGGAACAACACCGCCGGTTGGAGCAACACCGAAAACGGCTGGGCCGTTTCCGTCGCTGACAGCAAGCCCCAATGCTGCCAGGGCGCGCAAGTGATCGCCGCCACCGTGCCCGGCCAGGGGGCCATCTCCTGGTGGTCCACCGGCAACGCCCACACGCGGCCCCGCCGGTCACGCAGATAGCCGGTCAAGCGCTGGCTTAGGAAGCGCGCCGCCGTGGCCGGGTCCAGCCAATAGGCGGCATCAGTGAGCGGATCGCAGCGACCGGTCGCAGTGATCTGCGTCGGGCCGAGTGCGCTACGCATGGTCAACTGGACATCCCAGCGCGCAGCGGGCGTAGGGTGGGCCGGTAGCCGGCCGCTCATGCGCGCGGGTGCGTAGTAGACATGAGGGGACAGCAGCCAGGGGAGGAACCATCCAGCCCGCCCCGCCACGAAGTTGGCAAAAAAGTAGACCCCCGGCGCACCGTCACGGCCCCGCACATAGGTGCGATAGTTGGCTTGCGCGCAGGTGGTCCGCAGCGCGGGCAGCGGGCGCGGGTGCATCCCGACATTGAGGACGGCCGCCACCGTCAGCAGCGCCAGGGGCGCGCCGTCCGGCCCAGCTACCGTATCCAGCGCAAGCTGCGCCGGCACCAGGGGCCGCACCCGCGCCGCAGGCACCGCCCAGCTCACCAGCAACGCGGGGCGCAGCAGGTCGTCTATACGGAACAGGTCGCGCAATGGCACCCGGTCAGGCCGTGTCGCGCACGCGCCAGAGGCTATAGGCCAGCACCGCCGCGATCAGGACCGGCAAGGCCAGCGCGCCATAATCGTGGATGGCCGAACTGGTGGGCGCGACCAGCCCCAGCACGATCAGGCCCACGATCACGCCAACAGCCACTTCCCAGGCATCGCCGACGATAAAATCGTACCAAAAAGCCACAAAGCCGGTGATGTATTTCATGCGTTGCTGACCACCTTCCCGCCCGCCACGGTGCGCCCGCGCAACGCGGCGATCACGCCCGCCGCAATCAGCGCATAAAAGACCAGCAGACCGAGGATCGCCCAATCCTTACCCGGCCATTCCAGGCCCACGCCCTCACCGGCCCAGAAGGTGCCGAACGCCGTCAGCATCAGGCCGACAACAAACTTGAGCGTGTTTTCCGGCACCCGGCTCAACGGCTCATGGACCGCGAAGGCCACTGCGATCACAATCACCGCCGCCGCCACCGCACCGAGCGTGGGCGAGATCATGTCGCCGGCATTAAGGCCGAAGGTGATCACAATAAACACCACTTCCAACCCTTCCAGCAGCACGCCCTTAAAGGCGACCGTGAAGCCGGTCCAATCCATGCCGACGGCGGCCTCCGGCGTGTTCCGCAGGGTTGCCACTTCGCGGGCATAAATGGCCGCTTCGTCGTGCAAGCCTTTCAGCCCGGTGTAGCGCATGATCGCTTTGCGTAGCCATTGCAGGCCAAAAATCAGCAACAAGGTGCCGATCACGATGCGTAGCGCTTGGATCGGGATGATCGCCAGCAGGCCCACACCAAACACCAAGACCAGCAAGGCCAGCGCCACACTGGCCGCCACCACGCCGATCCAGACACTGCGCCAGCCGCGCGTCACGCCGGCCGCCAGCACCAACGTCACCGCCTCCACCACTTCCACGGAGCTCGCCAAAAAGCTCGATAAGAATCCCACCCAGCCGTGCATCACAGACCCTCCCCAGCGCGCAGGCTCGCCCGCACCCGCGCCACCAGCATATCAATCGCCACTCGGTTGTGCCCGCCTTGCGGCACGATCACGTCGGCATAACGTTTGCTCGGTTCGACAAACTCCAGGTGCATCGGTCGCACCGTGGCTAGATATTGCTGAATCACCGACTCGACCGCACGCCCGCGTTCGCGGAGATCGCGCTCCAGGCGGCGCACAAAACGCACATCCGCGTCTATATCCACAAACACGCGGATGTCCATCAGATCACGCAAGTCACGTTCCACCAAGATCAGGATGCCTTCCACGATGATGATCGGCCGTGGCGCGACCGGCACGGTGTCCGGCAAGCGATGATAACTGCGAAAATCGTAGCGCGGCACCGCCACCGCTTGCCCGGCCCGCAGCGCCGCCAAATGGGCGACCAGCAACTCGTCTTCCAGCGCATTGGGGTGGTCCCAATTGATCGCCAAGCGGGCCTCCGGCGAAAGGTCGCCAAAGTCGCGGTAGTAGGAGTCCTGTTGCAACAGGGCCACCCGCTCCGCGCCGACCGCCGCAATGATCGCCTGGGTGACGGTCGTCTTGCCCGATCCGCTGCCGCCGGCGATGCCGACCACCAGGGGAGTCATCCCGCCGCCGCTGCCTCTGCCGGCAAGCCCAGCAAATCGCCATAAGCCGCCGCGACCGGCACACGGGGTCGCGGCGCTTCCGCGGGGACGAACAGGTGCGGCTGGGCCACGATCCAACGGTAGAGCCGTTCGCAGCCCTGCGCCACGCCCACTTGCGGGGTCCAGCCCAGCACAGCGGCGGCTTTACGGATGTCGCTGACATAGATCGGCTGATCGCCGGGCCGCGTCGCCCCGTGCGCCACACTGGGCACACGCCCCGTCAGCTTGCGGATCAGCGGCGCGAACTCGCTCCAGATCGCCAGCGTGTTGGCCGGCCCGCCGCCGATGTTGAACACTTGGCCCGCCGTCCGCTCGATCCGCTGCCGGGCGGCCAGGAACGCCGCCACCAGATCCTCCACAAACAGGATGTCGCGCACCTGCTTGCCGTCACCATAGATCATGATCGGTTCATTGCGTACCGCACTGATCAGAAAGTGCGCCACCCAGCCCTGGTCCTCGTTGCCGAATTGGTGCGGGCCATAGATGCAACTCATGCGGAAGACGACGGTCGGGATGCCGTAGATGCGCCCATAGTCGCGCACATATTGGTCTGCCGCGCCTTTGGAGCAGCCGTAGGGCGAGTGGAAATCGAGCGGCTGCGTCTCAGCGATGCCGGCGGGCTGGTCGGCAAAGGCCCAGCGGCGGGGCGTTTCACGCAGCGCCACATCCTCCAGGCCACCGTAGACCTTGTTGGTGGAGGTGAACAGCACCGCCGGGGGCCGCGCCTGAGCGCGCGCCGCTTCCAGCACGTTGAACGTGCCGAGCGCGTTCACCTCAAAATCGTGCCGGGGTGCGTCCAGCGAAGTCGTGACCGCGACCTGCGCGGCCAAATGAAAAACGGTATCGCAGCCCGCCACCGCTTGGGTCAGCGCCGCCGCATCGCGCACGTCGCCACGCACGAAGCGCAGCCGTTTGCCGTGCGTGGCGCGCAGCCAATCCAAGTTATGCTGGGTGCCCTGGCGGGCCAAGTTGTCGAACAGCGTGACCTGTGCCCCGTCACGCAGCAGGCGGTCGGCTAGGTTCGTGCCGACAAAGCCCGCCCCGCCGGTGATCAGAATGCTATCCACGTCGTGATTCCTCCTGAATGTGTAGCAGCCGGCACGCCCCTGCCCCTAGCGCGGCATAGAGCAATAGGAGTAGTTATCGTGTAGTGCAGGCCGCTATATGTAACGACTCCGGCACAGAACTGGTATGTAGATGATCAGTTTGCGGCCCAGTCCGCTTGACGCAGGTCTGTTATAATGCAAAGAACTAGCCAACGCGGACAGGGCAATTGCATCTAACTGGAAGTGACGGGAGCCGGGGCGACTAGAACTCGCCGCTACCGCTACGAAGCCCGCCTACGCGGGCTGGGAGCCGGAGCCGCCGGTAGATCGCCGTTCACACGCCGGGTGCGGTCGCCCCGGCCCCTGGGTCGCCTAGCTCCAGCCCGCGTAGGCGGGCTTCGTAGCGGTAGCGGCGAGTTCTAGTCGCCCCGGCTCCCCGTCACTTCCAGTTAGATGCAATTGCCCTGCCAACGCGGGCTATAACCGGATCTGGCGTGCCTGCTATGGGCTGCTTGAGTCGAACCTGCCCTAAACAGCAAAGAGAAACCGCCAGTCTAGCCAACCGGCGGTTTCCACTTTCCACTTTCCACTTTCCACGCGTCGTTCGTCACGCACTCTCCGGCAAGTAGATCGCATCGTCGAGCGCATCGTCGATCAGGTCGCGGTCGGAGCGCGCGAGCAGCATCGGGGGCCGGCCCTCGCGGATCACTTCGTCGGTGATCACGCAACGGCGTACTCCGTCCATCGAGGGCAGGTCATACATGATGTCGAGCAACACCTCGTCAATGATGCTCCGCAGGCCGCGCGCGCCGGTTTTGAGATCCAGCGCTCGGTCGGCCACCGCATCCAGGGCGGCGGGGCTGAAGGCCAGGTCCACCCGGTCGAGCGCGAAAAACTTCTGGTACTGCTTGATGACCGCGTTTTTGGGCTCGGTCAAGATCCGCAGCAGGGTGCCCTTGTCCAGCGGGTTCAGCGAGACGATCATCGGCAAGCGGCCCACAAACTCCGGGATCAGGCCATATTTGAGCAGGTCTTCCGGGGTCACCTGGGCCAGCAGCGAGGCGGCGGCGGCATCCTTATCGGCGGCGGTGTCGCCGGTGCGGTTGAAGCCCAGCGTGCGCCCACCGCCCACCCGCCGGGCGATGATCTCTTGCAGCCCCTCGAACGCGCCGCCGCAAATAAACAGAATATTGCTGGTGTCGATCTGGATAAAATCTTGGTGGGGGTGCTTGCGCCCGCTCTGCGGCGGCACGTTGGCGACGGTGCCTTCGATGATTTTCAGCAGCGCCTGTTGCACGCCCTCGCCCGACACATCGCGCGTGATCGAAGGGTTATCGCTCTTGCGGGCGATTTTGTCGATCTCGTCAATATAGACGATGCCCTTTTCGGCGCGCGCCACGTCGAGGTCGGCGGATTGCAGCAGGCGCAGCAGAATGTTTTCGACATCTTCGCCCACATAGCCGGCTTCGGTGAGCGCGGTGGCATCGGCAATCGAGAACGGCACGTCCAGCACTTTGGCAAGTGTCTGGGCCAGCAGCGTTTTGCCCGATCCGGTGGGGCCGAGCAAGAGGATGTTGCTCTTTTGCAGTTCCACATCGTCGCCGTGGCTGTTGCTGGTGATGCGCTTATAGTGGTTATAGACCGCCACCGACAGCACCTTTTTGGCCCGCTCCTGGCCGATCACATAGCCGTTGAGCAGTTCACAGATGCGTTTCGGTTTGAGGATGGGCCGGTTGACTCCGACATCGGCTTTGGGCGCGTTCGGCTCATCTTCGTCAATAATCTCTCGGCACAGGTCTACGCAGACATCACAGATGTAGACCGAATTGGGACCGGCAATCAGCCGCCGCACATCGTCCTGGCTTTTACCGCAAAATGAGCAATGATACTGGGGTTTGCTGCCGCGTGTACCGGCCATAAGGCAATCCTCGCTTCAGGAGCCGCCGGGGGCGGCGAGGTGGCCCCGCCGGCGCTAGGCCACGCCGGGCAGAGGCCAAGAAACGGCAAAGGCGACGCGCACGCCGCCTCTGCCGAGGGTCGGGCTTACGCGCCGTCCCGTTTGCCGTTTTTGCTGTCGTCGTTCGCGCCGGCGGGCGCTGCGTCTTCGTTCCGCACGCCTTCGGCGGCTTCACTCTGGATCGCGTTCATATTGGTCATCACTTCGTCAATGATGCCGTAGTCCAGCGCCTGCTTGGCATCCATGTACAGATCACGGTCAAAGTCGTGCGACACCTTCTCCAGCGTCTGGCCGGTATGCTGGGCCATTAGCTGGCGGATCTTGGACTGCATCCGCAGCAACTCACGGGCCTGGATTTCCACATCGGGGGCATAGCCGCCGATCTGGCCCACGCCGGCCGGGTGCATATGGATGGTCGCGTTGGGCAGCGCCAAGCGCTTGCCTTTGGCTCCCGCGCAGAGCAGGATCGTCGCCATCGAGGCCGAACTGCCGATGCAGATAGTGGACACGTCGGGGCGGATAAACTGCATCGTGTCATAGATAGCGAGGCCCGCCGTGACGGAACCACCGGGGCTGTGGATGTACAGTTGCACATCGCGCTCTGGGTCTTCGTAGTCCAGAAACAGCAACTGGGCCACGACGATATTGGCGATTTGATCGTCAATCGGCGTGCCGATAAAGATGATGCGGTCGCGCAGCAAGCGCGAATAGATGTCATAGACACGCTCGCCCCGATTGGTGCTTTCCACCACATAGGGGACAATCGCGCTCGGTGACTCGAAACGATTCATGCCATACTCCTCAAAGTTCCAGAACTGCTGGCTGACACTGCTCAGTATACTGTATCCTGTGGGCGGATCGCAATACCTAATCAGCGCATTTGTTCGATTTTACCGCTCCTCGTCTACGGCGCTGCCGTTGCCCAACGCTTCGGCGGCCCCGCCGGCAAGTTCCAGCGGACCGGGTTCTTGATCGGTGGCCGGCACCGCGCCACTGGGGACCAGGGGTGCGTCCAGCGCAGCCGTATCGGTCGCTTCGTCGGTGGTCGCGTCCGTGTCGGCAACGTCCGTGTCGGCGGCCGTCGCATCAACGATGTCTGCGTCCACAATGTCCGCGTCGGCGGCCCCTGCCGCGTCGGTGCGCCCTTCGGCGATAGCGATCAAGCGGTCGGTGAGTTTACGCTCAAACAGGCGGTTAGCGATTTGTGTGCGCTGCTGTTCGGTATCCAGCAGGCCGCGCAACTGCTCCAACTGTTCGTTATCGGCATAGGGTTCGAGCATCACATCCATCTCGGCTTGGATCTCGGCGGTCTCAACACTGATGCCTTCGCGCCCGGCAAACTCGCGCAACACCAGCAGTTCTTGCAGCGCGGCGCGGGCGGCTTCGCGTTGGCCTTCGCGCCAAGCGGCTTCGGTGGTGCCTTCATAGGTGAAATAGCGGGCCGGGGCGATGCGCCGCTCTTGCAGGCGGGCCGCCAAGCTATCATAGCGTTGCTGGATCTCGCTGTCCACCATGCTCTTGGGCACTTCGACGCGGCTGCGCTCTTTCATTTGCGTCAGCGCGGCCTGCACCTGGGCGGAGCGGGCGTTGGTCTCCTGCTCGGTCCGTAGATTGGTTTCCAGGCGCGTGCGGAGATCGGCCAGCGTCTCAGTCTCGTCCAGCTTGGCGGCTGCGGCCAGCTTGGCGGCAAACGCATCGTCCAGTTCCGGCAGTTCGGCCTCCTGGATCGCGGTCAGCTTGACATGGACGCTGGCATCTTTGCCTTGCAGGGCGGTGTCGGTATAGACGGCGGGAAAGACAATGGCGAGATCCTTTTCTTCGCCGATAGTCATGCCGACAATGCCTTCGTCAATTTCGTGCGGCCAGGCCGGACCGGTCTTCTCGCTCAGTTCCAACGTCTGCTCGGTGCCGGTCATGTTGCTCACCGGACCGTCAATGGTGAACGTTTCGAGGTCTACCGTCACCTGATCACCGTAGCGGGCCGGGCGCGGTTCCGCCAAATCGTGCCATTTGGCATCGCGGCGGCGCAGGTGTTCGAGCATCAGGTCCACATCATCGGGCGTGACGTTCACCGGCGCGGCGGGCACGCGGATGTCGCTGTAATCACCGACTTCGATCAGCGGCTCCTGGTCAAAGACCACCCGGATGCGGAGCGGGTCGGTGCTTTCGATGTCGGCATCGTCCACTTCGGCTCCCTGGAGTCCCTCGCGTTCCAGCGCCTCTTTGATCGCGTCGGCCATTAGCCCCTGGCTGGCCTCTTGGACCAGCGCCTCGCGGCCCACATGGCGCTCAAAAATGGCGCGTGGTGCTTTGCCGGGCCGGAAGCCAGGAATATTCACCTTCTGGACCAAGCGTTGATAGGTTTTGGTGAGGGCCGGTTCGATCTCCTGCGGCTCAAACTCCATGATGAGCGCCACCTGGCGATCCGGCAGATCTTCGCGCGTAATTTGCACGGGCGGTGTTCTCCTTTGCAGCAAGCGCGGCCTGGGCCGCAATCCTGGCTGCATTATACCCGAAACGCCGGGCTTTGGGTAGCCCCTGCATTCGGTCGTCAGGGTGATTGCAGCTAAATTAGCGCAGGAGCCGGGGTCCGGGCGACTAGAACTCGCCGCTACCGCTACGAAGCCCGCCTACGCGATCAAAGAGGCGCTGGAACGCGAGGGACTCCAGGGAGCCGAAGTGGA
>JALYUO010000009.1 GCA_030853735.1 Chloroflexota bacterium | reverse complement strand
GCGGTAGCGGCGAGTTCCAGTCGCCCCGGCTCCCCGCCCCACTGCCACCAAGAGGCAATGGCCCTACGGGCGGTGGCGGTGGGTGCTGGTGGTTCTTGGGCTGGGTGTGGTGAGCCGTCACCGTCTGCCGCCCGCAGTCATTGGCGGTAAGTGATTGTGCTGTTGAAGGGGACATTTGTCCCCTACCGCCTCCGCCGCTGGTCTTACGCCTTACCCCGGCATTTTGATACCGCCATCTGCACGATTCGTCTGATGCGCGCGTGCGCTGATCCGCGCTACAATAACCCTACTGAGACCTTACGATGTGACTTTACATCATCTATCTCGTAGGCTCGGTCGCCGGTTGGCCCCGATCTGCTGGGCGAACTTATTCCTCACCTAAGCGCCGCCGACTCTCACCATTCACTCGTGTTGGCCTGCTGTACCCGTGAACGCAACATCTTGGCTGTACTGTATACCCCACATCTGTCCCTGAAGGAGAGATCCCTATGGTCGCTGCCCCCCTGGTTTCCACCTCTTTGCATGGTGAAGCAACGCTGGTCGCCGCCGCGCAGGCCAATCCCGCCGCCTTTGCCGCCCTCTACGACCGCTATTACGGGACGATTTATCGCTTCGCCCACCGCCACACAGGCGACCCGGTCCAAGCCGAAGATGTGACGGCCGAAACCTTCCTGGCCGCGCTCAAAGCACTGCCGCATTATCAATGGCGGGGCATTCCGTTCAGCGCGTGGCTCTATCGCATCGCCGCCACCGTCATCGCCGGCCAGCACCGCCGCAATCACGGCATCGCCTATGTGCCGCTCGAAAACCCGCTCTTCCCTCTGCTCGAACCGATCTGCGACGATCCGGGGCCGGATGCTTGCCTGGAAGCGCGCGAACAGCGTGGCTACGAGCGCCGCCTGCTGCGCCAGGCACTCTTGCGCCTCACCGCCGACCAGCGCCAGGCGGTGGTGCTGCGCTACGGTGGCCCCGATGTGGTGCCGTTGGCCGACATCGCCGTGCAGATGGACCGCAGCGAAGGAGCCGTCAAGCTGCTGCTGCACCGTGCCGTGGCCGCCCTGCGCCGCGCTATGGCCGACCTGGAGCGCAGCGAAGTGCCGTTGTATGGCGGGATGCTGAACTAGGGGTCAGGGGTCAGGAAGTATTAGAATGCAGGAGGGGCGTGATCAGCCGGTCACGCCCCTCCTCTGTATCTGCAATACCCATTCCGTCTGTAGCTATAGTAATTCAGCTAATGATCTAGCGGTTTATGAAAGAGGAGGTTGCACCCCCAGGTGCAAACGACGCGCTGCCTGCGGAGTTCGCACCTGGGGGTGCAACCTCCGCAGTTGCAGGGTCTGGCGCTGCGCCCGATCATTAGCTGAATTACTATAGTTAGCTACCTGTCAGCCGGGATAGTAAGCAGAAAAGGGGTCTATCATGCTGAGTAGTCTGACCATGGCTCTTTATAGTGTGGGCCAACAGGCGCGATTGAGGACGTAATGAACCCGACTGAAGCGGGGATCAGCAGCGGTGCGGGGGGCTGTGGGCGCGCAGGGTGCCGCACAGCAAGACAACAACCATGCGCCAAATAGGTTGGGTGTAACGGTGGGGTAAAGAGTGGCTCAAAAAGGGCGCGAACGGCTATAATAGCAACGGGCAAGGACATAATGATCGCCAATGGTATAGGAGTGCTTTGGTCAGCTTTCACCATCCCGTGCATAGGTCGGGGTGTCCCTGGCCTGCCCTCCACGAAATTGTACAGACTCAAACTCAGAATGACAAGACTCGTTTAGCACAACCACAGCCCGGTTCACTCCCCTTCCTGCGGTAGGGCAGGGGGACAGAGGATTAAGTCGCCCCGGCGCACGCCCCCTTCCTTCGTAGGGAAGGGGGTTGGGGGGTTAGGTCGGCGAGGAGGCCACATTGGACGATCTGCTACTCGGCCTGGACATCGGCACGTCGGGCAGCAAGGCGCTGCTGCTGGATGCGGCGGGGCGGACGGTGGCGACGGCCACGGCGGAGTATGGGCTGGCAACCCCGCGCCCGCTGTGGGCCGAGCAAGACCCGGCGGACTGGTGGACAGCCTGCGTGACGGTGATCCGGCAGGTGCTGGCTGCGCCCGGCGTGCAGCCCGCAGCGGTGCGCGGCGTGGGCCTGAGCGGGCAGATGCACGGCTTGGTCTTACTGGACAAGGCGGGGGCGGTGCTGCGACCCTGTATCCTGTGGAACGATGGGCGCAGCGGCCCGCAGTGCGCGGCGATCACGGCGCAACTGGGCTTGCCCCGCCTCTTGGCATGGATCGCCAATCCGGTGCTGCCCGGCTTCACCGCGCCCAAGCTGCTGTGGGTGCGCGAGCATGAGCCGGCGGTCTACGCCCGCGTGGCCCAGGTGCTGCTGCCCAAAGACTATGTACGCTTCTGCCTGACCGGGGAGTATGCCACCGAAGTGTCCGATGCGTCGGGCACCGCGCTGCTCGATGTGCAACATCGTCGCTGGTCCGCCGCCATGTTGGACGCGCTAGGCATTCCGGCAGCATGGCTACCACCAGTCTACGAGTCGCCGGCGGTCAGCGCGCGCGTGTCGGCGGCGGCGGCGGCGGCAACCGGCCTGCCGGTGGGCCTACCGG
>JALYUO010000939.1 GCA_030853735.1 Chloroflexota bacterium | reverse complement strand
CTACAGAAGGAGGTGGCTTAGGGTCTATAAGTTTACGATTTTTAGGCGTGAACACCTTTGTGGCGTAGAGACACGGGGCTCCGTGTCTGGTGCGCGAGTGCGCCGCCCGCCCGGACACGAAGCCCCGTGTCTCTACAGACGATTCATTCCGAATCCTGACCAGATGGCGCTCTGGTCCCGGAAGCGCCTGCACTTATCGCCAAAACGCCGCTCCCGCAGTCTGGGGGCGGCGTTTTGTGTTGCAACGCTCTAGTGGTTCACCTCGGTGGGCCGGCGGACCGGCCCCAACGCTGCGGCCTACTGGTCGGCTTTGTGCCCGTGCTTCGACTTCGGCGGAGGCGCGCCGGCGGCGTAGTAGTCGGGCACGATGATATGGCGGTCGCGCGGCGGCCGGGTATAGTCTTCATCGGGCGGTGGGCGTGGGGTCAGCTCCATGGCCGGCGGGATGGCATCCTCGTAGGGGATGATACTCAACAGGTGGTGAATCCCGTTCAGCCGGGCGCGGCGCTTGTCGTCCGACTCGATCTGATACCAGCGCGCCTCCGGGATGTCGGTGTACTGGAACATCACATCTTTGGCTTGGGAAAACTCGACCCACTTTTCACGCATTGCCAAGTCCATCGGACTCAGCTTCCAGCGCCGCGTGGGGCCCGGTCGAGGAAGCGGCGCTCCTGCTCCTCATCGTTGACCGACAGCCAATACTTGACCAGGACAATGCCGGAACGCCCCAACATCCGCTCGAAATCAGGACAGTCCACCAAGAAGTCCCAGTATTCTGCATCGGTACAAAAGCCCATGACCCGCTCAACCCCGGCCCGGTTGTACCAACTGCGGTCGAAGATCACGATCTCGCCCGCCGTCGGCAGATGCTGCACATAACGCTGGAAATACCATTGCGTCCGCTCCACCTCGGAGGGTTTGGTGAGCGCCACGCGCCGCGCGCCGCGCGGATTAAGCGGCTCAATGATGCGTTGGATCAGCCCCCCTTTGCCCGCGGCATCACGCCCCTCGAAGATCACGACGAGCCGAATGCCCTGCGTTTGGATCCAATACTGTAGCTTGACCAGTTCAAATTGCAGCCGCACCAGCTCCTTTTCGTAGAACTTTTTGTCGAGCCACCCCCTGGTGGGCGCATCGTCCAGCCGGATCGAGGAGCCTGCCGCATCGGGGTCGTGACTCGCTGCATCCGCCTCCGCCGCATCCTTGTGCTGCTTACTCGCCCCGTTGTCATGTTTGGCCTTATGGCTCATTGTGGCAGATCCTTTCTATATATGTGCCCCTATTTTGCCGCCGCTGTTGAAGAGCCTGTCCTGCTCAAGCGGGGTCGGCGGGCCAAGTGGCTGGGTCTATGTCGAACACGCTGTCTGGGCCATACTCAATGCCCGCCAAGCGCACCCGTGGCACGCGCGCGTGCAGGTCGGCCAAGCGGCGCAGCAAAAACGCGCCCATCTGCTCAATCAGTTCATGCACCGCCGCGAACGTCGCGTCGAGTTGGGCGTGATAGGCCGGATCGGTCCAGCCGTGCAGTACGTCGAGATAGAGGTTGACCGACCGCTGGATCTCGCGCGTGCGCCAGCCGATCAGCCGCGCCGTCAACGGGTTGTCAGGCTCAATATCCAGATAATAGCGTTGCAGGAAGATGATCAGATGGTGTTGGCGGAACAGGGCCACGTCGCCGTCGGCGGCATAGGCGGTCAGCACATCGAGCACGTTGCTATAGCGCGCCCGCAGCACCTTTTGCCGGTCCATTTGCTCATAAATGGTGCCTTGCAACTCACCCGGCGCACGGCGCAGCAATTCGTCCAGGATCGCAGGAGCCGCGTCGCGCAGTTCGTCGGCCAAAGGGATGGGGGTCATGGGCGTATCCTCCAGGGCCAGCATAGCAGAAAGCCGCCCGGCCCGCAACTGTGACCCCACGACGCGCCGGACGACACCACGGAGACACGGAGACACGGAGATTTGTATGGTGGGTGTACCTATTGGGCCGCTAGGGTGGTGAGAGATCTGGCATTCTGAACGCAGTGAAGAATCAGTTGCCGGGCCACTTGGCCTCATGCCGGCTACCCCACGATGCGCCGGACGACACCACGGCGACACGGAGACACGGAGATTTGGATGGTGGGTGTACCTATTGGGCTGCTAAGGTGGCGAGAGATCTGTCACTCTGAACGCAGCGCAGAATAAGCTGCCGGGCCACTTGGCCTCATGCCGGCGACCCTTTCGCGCAACAGACACCGGCGGGCAGGCTGTACACGCCCGGCGGATTCTGCGCTGCGTTCAGAGTGACCGAGATGATTTCGTTTCGCTTTAAGCTGCCATTAGGCTGCCTCGTTATAAATCGAACCGCTTCGCGGTGAGCAAGATTTACGAGGCAGCCACGGCGCTTGACAGCCGCCCGCCGCGCTGCTACAATACGCCCATTCCAGCAGGCAGACTGGCACAGTGACGGGTGGAGGGGCCGGGCCGATGAAACGAGGCGGTGCGTGGGCGGGGCTGTTGAGTGGCCTGTTGCTGGTCGCCTGTACGGGTGCCCCTGACCCGCCGCCGTCGCCGGTGGTCGTACCGCCCGTCGTGCCGCCCACCGTCGCCGTGGCTCACCCGCCCACCGTGCCCCTTAGCGCCGCACCGAGCGCCAGCCCTGCCGTGTTGGTGGGCGTGGACTATCTGGTGCCGTCCGTGCCCACGTTGCCGCCGCCCACCGCCGCGCCCCGCGCCGCCCCGCTTGCCGGCGCTA
>JALYUO010000932.1 GCA_030853735.1 Chloroflexota bacterium | reverse complement strand
GGCACCGGCAGCCCGACGGCTCCGCGCGGCACCTCGCGCAAACCGGCTGTCGAAGCGCCGACCGAGCCGCCCGCGCGCGAACTGACCCCCGAAGAACACCTGTTGGCCTTGCTGCTGCGCTATCCCGAAGCGACCTTGCAGCCCGACACGCCCGCGCCGGCCCGCTTCACGCGCAGCGAAAATCGCCTGATCCTGGAAGCCGTGACTAGCCACATCCTGAGCCTGCCGATCCTGCCGGATACGCCGCTGGCGGTGGACCGCGCCGCGCTGCGGGCTGCGGTAGACCCGGCCCTGTTGGACCAGTACGATTTCTTGCTGGCCGAGGCCGACCGCGAACCCTATATCTACCCCTTTGCCCTGGCCGGCGAGGTGGCCCGCCGCAGCCGCCGCTTGCAGGAGTATAACGACCGGCTGTGGCTGCAACAATACCAGATGCTGCTGGCCGAAGCGCCGACCGATGCCGCCGAGCCGGGCATTGACCGCTTCACCGCCGCCCGCGCGCTGGACGACATTCGCCCGCAACTCTACGAACAGACCACGCCGGCCCGCAGTACCGTCTATCGGGATAGTCGAGATTAGCGCCATGCTGCGCCACGCAGTACACCCGACTTGTCAGCCACGACAAACAGGAGGACGCGATTATGGTGAACCGCCGCCCGCCGACCAGGGAGTTCCCGCGCGAGACTGCCTGCCCCTTGCCCCGCGACCCGTTGCTTTACCCGCTATCCCCTGATCTGCCCAGCGATGAGATGCCGGCGTGGACGCGCTTTATGGGCGAGAGCGACGACCTAGACGCGCCGCCGCCCCGGCTATTACGAGACGCGGCGGGCGCTAGTGAGCGGGCGATGGTGGCGCTGTTGGCGCAGACCGCACCGGCGGACTTGGCCGGCTCCACGCCGATCCTCCAGGGGTCGTCCGCCCTGGAGACCACGCCGGCTGAGGTGGACGAGATTTACGCCGGATTGCTGGACCTCAACGAGGAGATCGCCGCTGAGGAGGAATGGCCGGCCAGCCTGCCGCACCCCGAAGCGCCTCCGGCGTATAGCCCGGCCACCGGGGATCTCAGCGCCGACGCGGACACCCTGGGGACGGATGACCCGGTGCGGCTCTATCTGCGCGAGATCGGGCGCGTGCCGTTGCTGACCGCCGATGCCGAGGTCGCGCTGGCGAAGCGCATGGAGCGCGGCATCTTCCTCGAACAATTGATGGCCGACTTGGGGCGGCAGGAAGGCTGCCTTAGCGCCGCGCTGCCCGCCGCCCTGATCTGCCGCGCAGTCTATGGTCGGCTGCACGGCGCGTGGCCGCTGGCCGAGGAAGTGTACTGCGCCCAGCACGGCGGGTCGCTGCCCGTCACGCGGCACGCCCTGCTGACCGCGATCATCCCGACCGCGAGCCTGGACCCGGCGATGCTCAAGAGCGTGGCCGCGCAAACCGGGCAGCCCACCCCGGCGCTGGAAGACGCGCTGCGCCATACGCTGCTGCTATTTGAGTTGCTGCCGCCGGCGTTGCGCGCCCGAATTGATGCCTGGGAGTGGCCGCCGGCCGCCGATCTGGACGCGCTAGCCGGCGATATGAACCGCACGCTGCGCTACTACTGGACCGACATCGTGACCGACTCGACCGCCGCCCGTCGCCACCTGACCGAGGCGAACTTGCGTCTGGTGGTCAGCGTCGCCAAGAAATATGTCGGGCGCGGCATGACGATGCTCGATTTGGTGCAAGAGGGCAACATTGGCCTGATTCGGGCGGTGGAGAAGTTCCGCTATAGCAAGGGCTTTAAGTTTTCGACCTACGCGACCTGGTGGATTCGGCAGGCCATCACGCGGGCTATCGCCGACCAGGCGCGCACGATCCGCATTCCGGTCCACATGGTGGAGACGATCAACCGCGTGGTACGGACCCAGCGCCGCCTGTCGCAGGAACTGGGGCACGAGCCGAGTTCGGACGAGGTGGCCGCCGACCTGAACCTGTCTGCCGAGCGGGTGCGCGAGATCCTCAAAATCAGCCAGGAGCCGATCTCGCTGGAAACGCCGGTGGGTGAGGAAAACGACACGCATTTGGCCGATTTCATCGAAGACCACAAGGCATTGGCCCCCGCCGACACGGCGGCGGGGCGGCTGCTGACAGAGCAGGTGGCGCTGGCGCTGGACTCGCTGACCGAGCGCGAGCGGCAGGTGCTGCAACTGCGCTTCGGCCTGCTGGATGGCCGCGCGCGCACGCTGGAAGAGGTGGGGCGCGAATTCAACGTGACCCGCGAACGCATCCGCCAGATCGAGGCCAAAGCCCTGCGCCGCCTGCGTCACCCGGCCCGCGCCAAGAAGTTGCGCGACTATTTGGAGTAGGCGGGGGTCGGGGGTCGGGGGTCGGGGGTCGGTCTTTCGCGGACGACAACACGGAGACACGGAGACACGGAGATTGCGGACCAATGACAGGATCATAGGCTGAATAGTTGTAAACAGGGTAACTATTCAGGTGGCGGAGCAGTAGGAGGCGGTTCCACCCGGCGCTG
>JALYUO010000918.1 GCA_030853735.1 Chloroflexota bacterium | reverse complement strand
GCCTCGCACGGCGACCCGCTCTGCAATCCGCCGCTCCTGGACTTGAACTGCCGTCTACACGCACAGAGGGGTTGCTCATGGCCGCCGTATCCACCCCATCCGATTCGCCTGCGCCGCCGGTGCGGCCCCGCTTTGGCCGCCTGAGCGACCGGGCGTTGGTCTGGACCTTTCTGACCCCAACGATGCTGCTGTTGCTGGGCATCGCGGTGTTCCCGCTGCTCTGGTCGCTCTACCTGAGCTTCACCAAGTTCTCGGTCATCAACGATGCCAACACCGGGCCGACCTGGATCGGCACCAAAAACTTCGAGCGGCTGCTTAACGATCCCGATGTCTGGCTACGCTTCACCACCACGGCGCGTTTCGTTATCCCGGCGGTGGCTATCGAACTGCTGCTCGGCTTTGGCCTGGCCCTGCTGCTGAACCGCAAGTTCGGCGGGCGCGGCTTGCTGATGACGCTGATGCTGATCCCGATGATGCTCTCGCCGCTAATCGTGGCGCTATTCTGGAACTATATGTATCAGCCCAGCACCGGCATCATTGACTACTGGCTGCAGGTTTTCGGCCTGCCGCAGATCCTGTGGACCACCGACCTGAACACGGCGATGTGGTCGCTGGTGATCGTGGATGTCTGGCAGTGGACTCCTTTCATCATGCTGATCGCGCTGGCCGGGCTGTCGGCGGTGCCCAAATATTTGTATGAAGCCGCCGAAGTGGACCGCGCTTCGGGCTGGTTCAAGTTCCGCCAAATCACCCTGCCCCTGGTCACGCCGCTCCTGTTGATCGCGATTCTGTTCCGGCTGATGGACTCCTATCGGATGTTTGATCAAGCCTACGCGCTCAACATCAGTGGCAATGTGAACCAAGTTTTATCCGTCTATTTGTACCAGATGGCCTTCCGCGATTTCAACACCGGCAAAGGCTCGGCCCTCGGTTATATCATGCTGGTCGTGATTATCGCCCTCGCCAACCTGCTGATCCGCGTGCTGAACGGTCTCAAAGCCGAACAGGTTTAGAAGGAGCCGCACCGATGGCCGTGACCGATATGCCCGCCCACTCCACCACCGACAGCGCGCCTGCCACGGCAGTGGTCCGCACGACCCGCCCCACCAATTGGCCGGCGCGGCTGAGTGATCTGGCCGCCCAATTGACGCTGGGATTGGCGCTGGTCTTTTTCCTCTTCCCACTGGCCTGGATGTTGATCACTTCGGTCAAAGCCCGCTCGGAAGTCACGTTGCTGCCGCCGCGCTATGTGCCGTTTCTGGATTTTCAGCCGGTGGCCGATAACTATCAGGCGGTGTTCACCAAAGCCTCCGAGCTGGGCAGCGTCACCGCCGGCGCAAGTGGAGCCGGTCAAATCAGCGACTTTCCCTCTCATCTGCTCAATAGCGTCTTGATCGCCGGCGGGGCTACCGTGCTAGCCGTGCTGCTGGGCACGCTGGCCGCCTACGCTTTCTCGCGCTTCCGCATCAAGGGCGAAAGTGATCTGCTGTTTTTCATCCTGAGTACGCGGATGTTGCCGCCCATCGTGGTGCTGATCCCGATCTTCCTGATGTTCACCAAGCCATTCGGCTTCCTGGAAGGCTGGGCGGCGGGCATGGGCGCAGGCGGCTTCAAGGATTTCTTGCTCAATGCCAGCCACGTCAGCCTGCGCGAAAACTATATTGGCATCACGCTGCTCTATACCACCTTCGGGCTGCCCTTCGTGGTCTGGATGATGAAAGGCTTTTTCGACGAGATCCCGAAAGAGTACGAAGAGGCCGCCATGCTTGACGGCTACTCACGGGTGGAGGCCATTGGCAAGTTTGTGCTGCCGGAGGCGTTGCCTGCTATGCTGGCGACCGCCGTGTTCGTGCTGATCACGGCCTGGAACGAGTTTGTCTTTGTCCAGATCCTCAATCCCAGCCAAGCGACGACTGTGCCGCCGTTCCTCTATGCGATCATCGGCTACGGCCAGTTGGAATGGGGCCGCATGGCCGCCACGTCGGTGGTCTTCCTGCTGCCGGTGGTGATCTTCACCTTTGCCGTGCGTAATCACCTGTTGCGCGGTGTGACCTTTGGCGCGGTGCGCCGTTAAGCGGGGAGAAGCGGCAGATGGCCGAAATCCGGCTCGAACATCTGGTTAAACACTACGGCACGGTGCCGGTGGTGAAAGACCTGAACCTGACCATCCAAGACGGCGAGTTCCTGACCCTGCTGGGGCCGTCGGGCTGCGGCAAAACCACCACGCTGCGGATGATCGCCGGCCTGGAACCGGTGACGGGCGGCACCATTCGTATCGGCGAGCGCGTGGTCAACGATCTGCCGGCGGGGGAGCGCGATATTGCGATGGTCTTCCAGTTCTACGCACTCTATCCGCACCTGTCGGCCTACGATAATATCGCCTTCCCCTTGCGCGCGCAGCGTATGGACGCGAAAGCGGTGGGCGAACAGGTGCGCCAAGCCGCGCGCGCCCTGCGGATCGAGTATTTGCTGAACCGGCGACCCAACCAGTTGGCGGCAGGCGAGCAGCAGCGCGTGGCGTTGGGCCGGGCGATGGTGCGCCGCCCGCAGGTGTTCCTGATGGATGAGCCCCTCACCAACCTGGATGCCAAGCTGCGCGGCGAAATGCGGATGGAGTTGAAACGGCTACAACGCGACCTGCACACCACGATGGTCTATGTCACACACGACCAGACCGAGGCGCTGTCTATGTCGCAGCGCATCGCCATCATGCACCAGGGCGTGTTGCAGCAGGTGGGGTCGCCACTGGATGTGTACAATCGCCCCGCGACGCTGTTTGTGGCCGGCTTTATCGGCAGCCCGCCGATGAACCTGGTGGACTGTGTCTGTGATGCCGACGGCCCGCCGATCTTGCGCGATGATAGCGGCGCGTTCCGCTACCCGCTCACGCCGACGCAGTACGACCTGATCCGGCCCGGCGGTGTCAGCCGGCCACTGATCTTCGGTATCCGCGCCGAAGACCTGGAGATCACGACCGATCCGGCGGCGGGCGACTTGCCGGCGGAGGTGTTTTTGCGCGAACCATTGGGCGATGAGATCACCTATGACCTGCGAGTGGGCGAGCGCATCATCCGCGCCAAAGCACCGCCCACGTTGCGCCTAGCGCGCGGCACAAAGGTGGGCTTGCTGTTCGCCCGCGACCGCGCCCACGCTTACGACCCGGCGACCGGCCAAGCGCTATTTTAGAGGAGACCCTGTGGCGCAACTTACCCTCACCCATCTGACCAAACGCTTCGGCAGCACCGTAGCCGTGGACGACATGACGCTGGAAGTGGCTGACCGCGAGTTCCTGGTGCTGTTGGGACCGTCCGGCGCGGGCAAGACGACCACGTTGCGCTGCGCCGCCGGCCTGGAGCAGCCGGAAGCGGGTACGGTAGCCTTTGACGGCCAGCCGATGAACGCGGTCGTCCCGGCGCTACGCGATGTGGCCTTCGTCTTCCAGTCCTACGCGCTCTACCCGCGTAAAACGGTCTACCAAAATATCGCCTCGCCGTTGGAAGCGCGCAAGATCGCTAAAGCCGAGATTGACACCGCTGTGCGCGCCGTGGCCGCCAAACTGCACATCGAGCGGCTGCTGGACCGCCGCCCGGCCCAACTGTCGGGCGGCGAACAGCAGCGCGTGGCCCTCTGCCGGGCGATGGTGCGCCGCCCCCGCGCTTTCCTGATGGACGAGCCGCTGACCAATCTCGACTTCAAGCTGCGCGTTGAAATGCGGACCGAGTTGAAGCACCTGCATGCCGACCTGAACACCACCTTTTTCTATGTGACCAACGACCAGTTGGAAGCCCTGTCGCTGGCCGACCGCATCGCGGTGCTGCATAAAGGCGCGTTGCAGCAGGTGGACACGCCCGAAGCGGTCTACGATACGCCCGCCAACCGCTTCGTGGCCGGGTTTATCGGCAGCGCGCCGATGAACTTTTTGGACGGCACCCTGAGTGATGGCGCGTTGGCCGGTCCCGGCTGGCGGGTGGCGTTGCCGGCGGCGGCGCGGACGGCGCTGGGCGCGGCGGGCCTGAGCCGGGTGGTGCTGGGCGTGCGGCCCGAAGATTTCACGCTCAAGACGGCGGCCACGGCTCCCGACGATCTGCCCGGCGCGATCTACAGCGTGGAGCCGTTGGGCGACCGTACCATCTATGACGTGCAACTGGGGCCGCAAATCGTGCGCGTCAAGAGCGCGCCGACCGTGCTGCTGGATGTGGGCACGCCGGTGGCGCTGGCCGTCAACCGCGCACGCATCCACCTATTCGACCCGGCGACCGACCGTGCGCTGGCCTGGGACCGCGAGGCCGCCCTATGAATGGGCCACGCGGCTTGGCCGCCGAAATGATCCGCAGCGAACTGGCCGACATCGTGGGCGAGGATCATGTCTCCACGCGAGCGACCGATAAGCTGGTCTACGCGACTGACTGGTCGTGGATGCCGCAGATGTGGCTGGACCGTGCCGCATCGCCGCCCAGTCCCGATTGGATCGTCCATCCCGGCTCGGCGGAAGAGATCAGCCGCGTTTTGCAGATCGCCGGCACCTACCGGCTGCCGGTGGTGCCGTGGGGCGGCGGGTCGGGGTCGCAGGGCGGAGCCGCGCCGGTCTATGGCGGCATCCTGCTGGACGTGAAGCGGCTGGACCGCATCGGGGAGATCAACGAGACCGATCTGACCGTGACCGCTCAGGCGGGCGTAATCGGCAGCGTGCTGGAAATGGCGCTCAACGAACGCGGGCTGACCCTGCCCCACTACCCGGCCTCGGCCAACGCGGCCACGGTCGGCGGCTATTTGGCGGCGCGCGGATCGGGGGTCATCTCCACCAAATACGGCAAGGCCGAAGACCTGGTGTTGTCGCTGGAAGCCGTATTGCCCGACGGCACGATCATCCAGACCCCGCCGGTGCCCAGCCATGCCAGTGGCCCCATGCTGATGAACTTTTTGCTCGGCTCCGAAGGCACGATGGGCGTGATCACCGCAGCGACCTTCCAGATCGAGCGCCCGCCCGAAACGCGCCTATTCCGCGCCGTGCTGTTCGACAACCTGCACGCCGCGTTGGAGGCCGGGCGCGAGATCATGCTGGCCCGCCTGCAACCCTCTGTGCTGCGCCTCTACGATGAAGGGTCCACCGCCTCGCTGATCAAGCGCGTGCTGGAGGTGGATTTGCAGGGCGCGTACCTGATCCTGGTGTTCGACGGCTATGCCGAGATCGCGGCGGCGCAACTGGCGCGGGCGCAGGCCATTTGCGCCCGCTGGGGCGCGCAGGATCTGGGAGCCGAGTCCGCCGAACATTGGTGGGAGCATCGCTACGACTTCTACTATCCGCCGTTGGGCCTGAGCCTACCCAAGCTATACGGCACCATCGAAACCGTCTGCCGTTTCAGCGACATCGAACGGCTCTACTACGCCAAGAAAGCGGCCATTGAAGAGGGCTTTGCCGACTGGAACGCCCGCTATATCGCCCACTTTTCGCACTGGTTCCCCTGGGGCGTGATGGTCTATGATCGCTTTATCATTGACGAGCCACCCAGCGACGCGCAAGCCGCGCTGCAACTGCACAACCGCATCTGGACGGTGGCGGCGCGCACCTCGCTGGCCCATGGCGGGATGCTCAACGAACACCACGGCATCGGCTTGAAACTGGGCCGCCTGATGCGCGAACAATACGGCGCGGCGTGGCCCACGCTGGCGGCGCTCAAACACACGCTCGACCCACGGGGCATCATGAACCCCGGCAAGCTAGGATTCCCCTTATGACCTGCCGCGACTACACGCCGATTTATGACGGCGACCGCTACTGCCTGATGTGCCGCCACGTTTGCCCGGTGGAACGCATCACGAAGCGTGAAGCCACGTCGCCACACGGCTGGGCGCTGCTGATTGCCTCAGTGCAACGTGGCTTGCTGGCCTGGGATGCCGACAGCGTGGACACGCTCTACCAATGCGCCGACTGCGGGTTATGTCAAGCCAACTGTGCCACAGATCGTCCCCTGCCCGCCGCTATCGTCGCGGCACGGGCGGCGGTGGTCGAAGCGGGCAAAGGGCCACAAGCCGTCAGCGAGCTAGACGCACGGCTGCGGGCGGCGGGCCATCCCTATGCCAGTCCGGCCCCCAGTTGGGCCGATAGTCCGGCGGACGACGCGGCGGAACCGGCCACGGTGGGGCTGTTTGTCGGCGCGGCGACGGCCTGGGAGCGGCCGGCGACCGTCACTGCCGCCTTAGAACTACTGCGCGCCGCCGGGGTCACAGCCCGGCTCCTGAGCGCGGAGCGTAGCGGCATCTACCTGCCCTACACGGTCGGCCTGTGGGATACGGCGCGGGGGCTGGGCGAAGCAACGCTGGCCGAGATCGCCGCCGCCGGGGTGGACACCGTGCTGACGCTGTGCAAAGAGGATGCCCACGCCTTTGCCCACGTCTACCCGGAAATCGGCCTCAGCCTACCCGACGACGTGGCGGTGGTCGAGTTCAGCGACTGGCTGGCGGGGCAGATCGCGGAAGATCGGCTCCATTTTACGCCGCAGGAGATGGGAACAATAGCCTACCACGATCCCTGCCATACGCCACGTCTGCCGCAGACCGGGGCCGCGCGTAGCCTGATCGCTGCGCTCACTGGTGCGCCGCCGGTCGAACTGTTCTGGCGCGGGCAACGGGCGGCTCCCTGTGGCGCGCTGGGCGGCTTCCCGTTCACCGCCCCAGCGTTGGGCGCGGCCCTGGCCGGCGAACGGCTCAGTGCGGCGCAGGCGACGGGGGCAGCCCTGCTCGTCACTGACGACCCACAATGCACCGCGCACTTGGCCCGCTATGCCGACGGTGTATCAGTCGGCAACCTGATCGAACTCGCCGCCGCGCAGTTGGCCGCCCGGCCCTGACGACGGCGAGCCTAGCACCCCTACTGAGGAGGACCGTAGATGTTTCTCTCCATGCACAACTGGATGCGCGCTGAACCGATTGAGACGACCATCCGCCGCCTAGCGCAGTTTGGTTATGAGACTATCGAGATCGCCGGGGAGCCCGACAAGTATGATACCAAAGAGGTGCGCCGCCTGTTGCAAGAGCATGGCGTGCGCTGCTGGGGATCGGTCTCGCTGATGTTCTCCGGACGCGACCTGATCCACGCCGATGCCGCCGTCCGTGAAAGCACCGTCCAGTACCTCAAAGACTGCATCACGATGGTCAAAGAGCTGGACGGGCGCGAGATGACCATTGTGCCGTCCGAGGTCGGCAAGGTCAAGGCGATGGACACGCCGGAGCAGGAATGGGCCTGGGCCGTCGAAGGGCTGCGCGAGGTCTATGCCCACTCCGAGCAGGCGGGCGTGCTGATCGGCCTGGAACCGCTCAACCGCTTCGAGACCAACTTCCTCAACCGCCACGATCAGGCGCTGCTGCTGGCCGATGCGGTCGGCCCCAATTGCGGCGTGTGCCTCGACGCTTTCCATATCAACATCGAAGAGGCTAACCTGTGGCAGGCGATCCTGAACACCGGCAAAAAACTGGTCGCGTTCCATGTGGCCGACAACAACCGCATGGCCTGCGGGCAGGGCGACTACGACTGGGTGCGCCTGGTCAAGACGCTGAACGAGGCGGGCTATAATAACGCGCTGACGGTCGAGTTTGTGGCCCCACTGGACCGCACCCCGGCCAACCCCTACAAGAACGCGCTGGGCGTGGCCGATGCCGAACTCACGCCCGACCAGTTGAAGTTTATCCAGGACCACGGCTCCGGCGTGCTGTCCGACGAGTTTTACTCCTGGTTGGTCGAAGAGTCGGCCAAAACGCTGCGCCACGCCTTGCACGAGGCGGGGGTCAAGGAGTCGATGCCCTGAGATGGCAATCCTGATCATCGGCACGCTGGACACCAAAGGGCGCGAGATCGCCTACCTGCGCGACCGCATCGCCGCGTTGGGCGGGCAGCCGTTGGTGCTGGACTCCGGCATCCTGGGCGAACCGCTCGACATCGTGCCCGACATCACGCGCACGGAGGTGGCGCTGGCCGCCGGCAGCAGCCTGGACGCGCTGCGGGCGGCGGGCACACGCGGTGCGGCGGTGGCCGGGATGCGCGTAGGTGTGCGCCGGGTGGCGCTCGATCTGTTCGCCGCCGGGCGACTGGAGGGCATCGTCACGCTGGGCGGCGCGGAGGGCGCGGTGTTGGGCGCGTATGCCATGAAAGCCCTGCCCATCGGCGTGCCCAAAGTGATCGTCACGCCCATCGCGTCGGGCAAGCGCACTTTCGGGCCGCTGGTCGGCACGCGCGACATCCTGGTGATGCACTCGGTGATCGACATCCTGGGCCTCAACCCGATCAGCCGCGCCGTATTCGACAACGTGGCGGCGGCGCTGGTCGGCATGGCCGCACACGGAGCCGCGCCCCTGGCTGGCGGACCGGACGGCGGGCGCTATGTGGCGATGACCATGCTGGGCAACACCACCGCGCCGGTGATGCAGATCAAAGAGCGGCTGGCGACGCAAGGGTGGGAAGCGGTCATCTTCCACTCCAACGGCGTGGGCGGCCCGGCGATGGAAGAGCTAGCCGAATTGGGGATGTTCGCAGGAGTGATTGATTTCACCACCGACGAACTGAGCGACCAAACCTTCGGCGGCTTCCACCAGGGCGGCACGGCGCGGCTGGAACGGGTCGGCGCGCTGGGCTTGCCGCAGGTGGTTGTGCCCGGTTGCATAGATTTCACCGTTCACGGCCCGCGCGACGAGGTGCCCGACCGCCTGCGCGACCGCCCGGCCTACTTCCACAACCCGGAGTTCACCCTGGTGCGGCTGACCGCCGACGAAATGGCCCAGATCGGCACGCTCATGGCGCGCAAGCTGAATGCCGCCAGCGGGCCGCTCGTGGTGGTCGTGCCCACCGAGGGGCTATCGATCCCCAACACGCCGGGCGGGGTGTTCTGGGATCCCGCCGCCGATGCCGCGTTCCTGGCCGCCTTGCGCGCCGACCTGCGCGCCGCCATTCCGCTACACCTGATCGCCGCGCACATCAACAGCCCGGCCTTTGCTGACCGGGTAGCCGACGAGTTCTTGCACCTACTCGCATGAGGAGACCCTATGGCAGCCGAGGAATTACTGTCGCATAACTTAGCGGATCTGGCCTACCCCGACATCCAGGCGTATCTGGCGCGCAAAGACTTGATCCTGATCCCGGTCGCCAGCACCGAGCAGCACGGCCCGCACCTGCCGCTTTCGACCGACACGGTGACGGCAGAGGAAGTTGCCCGCCGCGCCGGGGAAGGGGCCGATGTGCTGTACACGCCCTGCGTCTGGACGGGCTACTCGCCGCAGCATATGCGCGCCGCCGGGCAGGGCATCGGCACGATCACCTTGCGCGCCGACACCTTCATCAACCTGATGTACGACATTTCGCGCAGCCTGATCCACCACGGCTTCAACCGGTTGGTGTTTGTCGGCGGCCACGGCTCCAACAGCAAGATCATTGACCCCCTGCTGCGGCGGCTGAAGTACGAGACCGGCGCGCTGATCGCCTACTACAAGCCTTATGCCGAACGCTATATGGGCCTGGTTAAAGACCTGATGGAGAACCCGCCCGACGAAACGCCCGGCTGGCACGCCAGCGAACTGGAAACCTCGCAGATGCTGGCCCACGATGCGCGCCTCGTTCGCATGGACCGCGCCGCCGCCACCATCACCCACAAACCGGCTTGGCTGCCCGATGCTTTCACCAAGAGCGACGGCGCGCCCGACATCGAGTTTCGCGGCTACCAGTATTTCATGTTCCCGATGGACCACGAGGAGTTTAGCGATACCGGCGTGATCGGCAACCCCATGCGCGCCACCGCCGCCAAAGGCGAAGAGGCATTCCAGCGCTACGCCGCGCACTTGGTAGATGCTATCGGCGAACTGCTCAAAGTGCCGGTCGAAGTCCACGACCGGGCGTTCACGGCGCGGGTCTAGGAGGCAAGCAATGATCGAGATATTGGACCTGAATCATGTGACACTGGTGGTGCGCGATGTGGCGGCGGCGCGCCGCTTCTATGGCGAGGTGCTGGGCCTAACGGAGGTCGCCTCGCCGCCCAGCGCCACCCATAGCACCTACTGGTTCCGCCGAGGCAGCGCCGAGATCCATCTGGTGCCGCGCTCCGATGCGGTGCAAGATCCGGGCGACACGCCGCACGAGATGGATACCGGCCGCGACCAATCGCTATCGCGCCACCTGGCCTTGCAGATTGCCGACATGGAGGCCGCCGTCGCCACGTTGCAAGCCGCCGGTGTGCCGACGCTGCTCGGTCCGCGCCTGCGCGGCGACGGGGCCGGCCAACTGTTTTGCTACGACCCCGATGGGCATCTGGTGGAGTTGACGACCTTACCAGCTAAGTAAACACCGAATTACGGCACCTAATCTTTCGGATCATGATCTAAAACTTAGGAAAGAGGAGGTCGCACCCCCAGGTGCGACCGACGCGCCGCCTGCGGAGTTCGCACCTGGGGGTGCAAACTCCGCAGATGGCAAGACAAATCGCTTTGCCGGAAGGCTATAGAACACGAACGAAGAACCGGTAACTCACCACGGCCCACGGCCCACGGCCCACGGCCCCCGCAACAAAGGAGTGATCCATGGGACGACCTGTGATGCTGTTCACCGGCCAATGGGCCGATCTGCCGCTGGAGGATGTAGCCGCCAAAGCCGCCGGCTGGGGCTTTGACGGGCTGGAACTGGCCTGTTGGGGCGATCATTTCGAGGTGCAGCGCGCCCTCGCCGAGCCGGACTACGTGCAGTCGCGGCACGACATCCTGAACCGCCACGGCCTCAAATGTCTCGCTATCAGCACGCACTTGGTCGGCCAAGCCGTCTGCGACCCGGTGGACAGCCGGCACCAAGGCATCCTGCCCGCCGCCGTGTGGGGCGACGGCGAGCCGGAAGGCGTGCGCCGCCGCGCCGCCCAGGAAGTGATGGACACCGCACGCGCCGCCGCCAAGTTCGGCGTGCCCGTGGTCAACGGCTTCACTGGCTCCCCGATCTGGCACCTGCTCTACTCGTTCCCGCCCAACGACTTTGCCACGATTGAGCGCGGCTATGCCGAGTTCGCCGAACGCTGGAACCCGATCCTGGATGTATTCGACGCGGAAGGCATAAAGTTCGGCCTGGAAGTCCACCCCACCGAAATCGCCTACGACTTCCCCACCACGCGCAAGGCGTTGGCGGCAGTCGGGCACCGGCCCGCCTTCGGCATCAACTTCGACCCCAGCCACTTCGCCCACCAATTCCTCGACTCGGCAGCGTTCATCGAAGAGTTCGCCGACCGCATCTACAACGTCCACGTCAAAGACTCGAAAAAGTACCTCAACGGGCGCAACAGCATCCTCGGCTCACACCTAGAGTTCGGCGTGAGCGGGCGCGGCTGGGATTTCGTCTCACCGGGCCACGGCGATGTGGATTTCGAGTCGATCTTCCGCACGCTCAACCGCATCGGCTACCAGGGGCCGCTCGCTATCGAATGGGAAGACTCCGGCATGGACCGCGAATGGGGCGCGCCTGATGCCCTCGCCTTCGTCCGCCGCACCGACTTCGCCCCCTCAACCGTGGCGTTTGATGCGGCGTTCCAGAACAAGTAGCGCGTATTGCGTATCGCGTATTGCGTATTGCGTAGCTGGTATTGATTAGCTGTATAAGTTAGGCAAGACTAATGCGTTCTCACATCAGCGCGTCCAAAGGAAGAGCTAGCGGGCTGTGGGAGCGGCCTCCTGGCCGCGATGGGCTACCCTTACC
>JALYUO010000917.1 GCA_030853735.1 Chloroflexota bacterium | reverse complement strand
GTATAATGCCGTGACCGACAACAGCAAACCCACAGTCCCACCAAAGGCCCAACCGCCCATGACCATGCAAGAACCGCCCGACCGCTACACCCCCGCCGCCATCGAACCGCGCTGGCAGGCCGAGTGGGCCGCCACCGATCTCTACCACGTCCAAATGCAGGACACGACCCGCCCACCCTACTACTTCCTCACCATGCTGCCCTACCCCAGCGGCGACCTGCACATCGGCCACTGGTTCACCATGGCCCCCAGCGACACCCGCGCCCGCTACCTGCGGATGCAAGGCTACAACGTCTTTTTCCCCATCGGCTTCGATGCCTTTGGCCTGCCCGCCGAAAACGCCGCCATCAAGCGCAACATCCATCCCAAAATCTGGACCTACGCCAACATGGACAAGATGCGCGGCCAGTTCAAGTCCATGGGCGCGATCTTCCCCTGGGATCACGAGGTCATCACCTGCGACCCCGAATATTATCGCTGGAATCAGTGGTTCTTTGTCCAGTTCTTCAAGCGCGGCCTCGCCTACCGCAAATTTGCCCCGGTAGACTGGTGCCCCTCCTGCAACACCACCCTGGCCCGCGAACAGGTCGTCGGCGAAGACCGCCACTGCGAACGCTGCGACACCCCCGTGATCAAGCGCGACCTGCACCAGTGGCTGTTCAAGATCACCGCCTACGCCGAAGAACTGCTCGATTTCAGCAAAATGCAGTGGCCGGAGCGCGTCGAAACCCTGCAACGCAACTGGATTGGCCGCAGCGCAGGGGCCGAAGTCGTCTTCGCCGCCCAACCACCCGCCGGCGGCGACCCCGCCCCGATCACCGTCTTCACCACCCGTCCCGACACGCTCTGGGGCGCGACCTTCCTGGTGCTGGCTCCCGAACACCCACTGGTGGCCCAACTGACCGCGCCGGTGCAACAGGCCACCGTCGCCGACTACATCACCCAGGCCGGCCGCCAGACCGAAATTGACCGCCTCGCCGAAGACAAAGAAAAGACCGGCGTGCCGCTCGGCGCATACGCGATCAACCCGGTCAACGGCGCGCGCATCCCCATCTGGATCGCCGACTATGTGCTGGTCAGCTACGGCACCGGCGCGATCATGGCGGTGCCCGCCCACGATCAGCGCGACTTCGAGTTTGCCCGCAAGTACGATCTGCCCATCGTCCCCGTCATCACCCCCGCCGGCGGCGAACTGCCCGACCCCGCCGCCATGACCGCTGCCTACAAGGGCGGCGACGGCGGCGTGCTGGCGAACTCCGGCCCGCTCGACGGCACCCCCGCCGGCACCCGCGACGGCGAGAGCGTGCAGGCCGCTATCGCCTATCTGACCACCCACAACCAGGGCCAAGCCGCCATCACCTACCGCCTGCGCGACTGGCTGGTGAGCCGCCAACGCTACTGGGGCACGCCCATCCCCATCCTCTACTGCCCCACCTGCGGCGAAGTGCCCGTGCCCGAAGACCAGTTGCCCGTCCTGCTGCCCGACGATGTAGACTTCCGCCCCACCGGCGAAAGTCCGCTCAAACTGCATCCCACCTGGCGCTTCACCACCTGCCCCCAGTGCGGCGGCCCCGCCGAGCGCGACACCGACACCATGGACACCTTCGTGGATAGCTCCTGGTATCACTATCGCTATCTCAGCCCGCACTACGCCGCCGGCCCGTTCGACCCCGCGCTGGCCGGTTGGCTGCCGGTAGCGCAATACACCGGCGGCATCGAACACGCCGTCATGCACCTGCTCTACACCCGCTTCTGGACCAAAGCCATGCGCGACCTCGGCCTCGTCACTTTTGATGAGCCGATGACCCGCCTCTTCAACCAGGGCATCATCCTCGGCCCCGACGGCGCGCGCATGAGCAAAAGTCGCGGCAACGTGATTGACCCCGACGATCTGGTGCGCCAATACGGAGCCGACGCGGTGCGCTGCTTCCTCATGTTCATCGGCCCGTGGGACCAGGGTGGCCCCTGGAACCCGCGCGGCATGGAAGGCATCATCCGCTGGCTCAATCGCGTCTGGACCCTCGCCACCGACTCTGTCCGCACCGAACCCGAGTCCGACCAACAAGCCGCCCCCGTCCCCAACTCAACACTAAACACTCAACACTCAACACTAACCGTCACCCGCCGCCTGCACCAGACCATCCGCGACGTGGGCGACGACACCGACGCTTTCCGCTTCAACACCGCCATCTCCGCCATGATGGAACTAACCAACGCCCTCATGAAAGCCCGCGCCGACCTCGCCGGCAGCCCCGCCTGGGACGAAGCGATTCGCACCCTGCTGCTCATCCTCGCTCCCTACACGCCCCACCTCGCCGAAGAGCTCTGGGCACGCCGGGGCGGCCCCTACAGCATCCACAACCAACCCTGGCCCACCTGGAACCCCGCCCTCGCCGCCGAAGACACCGTCGAGATTCCCGTCCAAATCAACGGCAAAGTGCGCGACAAGCTGCAAGTGCCCGCCGATGCCGATCCCGCCGCCCTGGAGTCCGCCGCCCGCGCCAGCCCCCGCATCGCCGAATGGCTCGCCGGCAAGCCCATCCGCCGCGTCATCGTCGTCCCCGGCAAGCTCGTCAACATCTTGGCCTAGCCGACAAGGGGATCACCTAACATGGCTAGTCTAGCCGCGATGCCGCCTATAATTGGAAGGGCGGTAGCGTCCCAACAAAAGCTGCGTGGCGGCTACTATACACCTGAACCGATTGCCACCTTCCTGGCACGCTGGGCCATTCGCACTCCTACCGATCAAGTGCTGGAACCAAGCTGCGGCGACGGCAGCCTTCTGGAAGCGGCAGCCGCACGATTACTCCACTGCGGCGCAAACCCGGCTAGCCTCCCGACTCTGCTGCACGCGGTAGAGATCGATCCCCAGGAGGCGCAGAAGGCCGCGCAGCGCGTCCAGGCAGCGACCGGGCTACAGGAGGCTCTACCTATACAAGTAGGTGACTTTTTCGCCTATTGCAGTACGCATTTGGCCGATAAAGTGCGATTTGATGTGGTGATCGGCAACCCGCCCTTTATTCGCTACCAAGACTTCGCCGAAGAGCAGCGTACCGTCGCCTTTCAACTAATGCAGCAGGCGGGGCTGCACCCGACGCGCTTGACCAACACCTGGGTGCCCTTTCTTGTGGCGGCGACGATGCTGCTCAACGAAGGCGGACGCATGGCGATGGTCATCCCCGCCGAACTGCTCCAAGTGAACTACGCCGCCGAACTCCGCCTTTTCCTGAGCCGCCACTACACCCATCTCACCCTGATCACCTTCCAAAGTCTGCTGTTTGCAGGCATCCAGCAAGAGGTGGTGCTATTATTGGGCGAGAAACGCGCCGGCAACCATACCGGCATCCGTACCGTGGAACTAGCGGGCTTAGGCGACTTGGCCGGCTATCAGGATAGCGCGTTCGTGGCCGGCGATCTGAAAGCGATGGACCACTCGAAAGAAAAGTGGACCATGTATTTTCTGGATGAAGCGGAACTGGAACTCTTGCGGCGGTTGCGAACGGATTTGCGTCTAGCTCCGGCGGCCCAAACCATAGATGTAGATGTGGGCATCGTCACCGGCTTAAATCAGTTCTTTGTCCTCAGCGCGCAACAGGTGCAAGAGACTGGGCTGGCCGCTTATACCCTGCCGCTCGTCGGGCGGTCGGCGCATCTCCAGGGCACCATCTTCTCGCAAGCCGATTGGGAAGTCAGCGTGGCAAAAGGCGCGGGCGCATTCTTGCTGAACCTCCCTGCCCTACCGCTAGACCAGCTATCGCCGGCAGTCCAGCGTTATGTCAAGCAAGGAGAGGAGCAGGGGATGCACACCGGCTACAAATGCCGCATCCGCGATCCCTGGTACAGCCTCCCCTCAATCTGGAGTCCGGCGGCCTTCATGCTGCGCCAAGTACACAATTATCCCAAGATCATCGTCAATCAAGCCGGAGCCACTTGCACCGACACCATTCATCGAGTACGCTTGTGCAATGGCGTGCCTGCCGCCGGTGTAGCGGCCGCCTTCTTGAACTCACTCACTTTCGCCTTTGCCGAGGTGATGGGGCGCAGCTACGGCGGCGGCGTGCTGGAACTCGAACCCAACGAAGCTGAGGCGCTACCCATCCCGCTCCAGGGGCTATCCCAACTCAATGTAGCAGAGTTGGATCAGTTGCTACGCATGGGCGACATCGCTGCGGTCCTGGATATTACTGATGCGATTCTCCTGCGCCAGGGCTTAGGCTTACCCGTTAGTGATGTGCGGCGATTGCGCGCCATTTGGCAAAAACTGCGCGATAGGCGAGTGAACCACAAACCCATTGCCAAGCGGCACGCACCCGCCGCCGGTCTCAGTGAGGCCGGTACAACGCCCCAACAGCTACGACTGCTCATGGAACGCAAGAACAGCTACAACCGCTCTGCATAAGGAGCTATACGCAATACGCAATACGCAATACGCATCACGAAGGAGTACCCATGACCGACCGCGCAATCCTGGCCTGCTACGCCCACCCCGACGATGAGCAAGGCGTGACCGGCACCCTGCTGCGCTATGGCCGCCAGGGGGTCCGCACCGGCCTCCTCTGCGCCACGCGCGGCGAAGCCGGCGAGATCTCCGACCCCGCCCTGGCAACCCCGGAGACGCTGGGCGCGGTCCGCGAAGCCGAACTCCGCAGCGCCGCCGCCCTCGCCGAAATCGGCACGCTCTGGTTCCTCGACTACCGCGACTCCGGCATGGTCGGCACCGACCCCAACCGCGATCCCCGCGCCTTCATCAACGCCGACGAGGCCGAGGCGGTGGGGCGCATCGTCCGCATCGTGCGCGAGTTCCGGCCCACGATCCTGCTCACCTTCGACCCCACCGGCGGCTACGGCCACCCCGACCATCTGGCGATCAACCGCTGGACCACCGCCGCCTTCCACGCCGCCGGCGACCCCGCTCAGTACCCCGCCGCCGGCCCCGCCTGGACCCCCAGCCGCCTCTACTACGCCTCGTTCCCGCGCAGCGCCATCAAGCGAATGCTGGAAATGGTTGGGCGCGATAACCCCAACACCCCCATGCGCGGCCTAGACCCCGACAAGATGGGGATGCCCGACGAGTCGATCACCAACGTGGTCGAAGTGCCCGAACTGGTGGATCTCAAGATGGAATCGCTGCGCGCCCACGCCACCCAGTACAGCCCCACCAGCCCCTTCGCCCAAATGCCGGAACCCATGATGCGCGCCATGCGGAGCAAAGAATCGTTCGCCTTCGCCGCCGGCACGCCTCTGCCCGCCGACGCGGATCGCAGCGACCTGTTCGCCGGTCTAGATTAGTCGCTCCAGCAAGCCCTCGTGCCCGGCTCCCGTGAACTCCCCCTTCCTCTGTAGGGCAGGGGGTTGGGGGGTTAGGTCGCTCCATCCCGCACTACTGCCGGGCCGCGAAATAGGCCGCCAACGCCTGCGTATGGAGCGGGAACGCCAACGCCTGCGGCCCGGCGGCCAGCCCCCAGCCCAGCGTCTCCGCGTTCGGCAGGAAGCCGGCCAGCGCCGTCGCCGGTTGTGGCGCGGCCACGCCAAACACCAGCAGATAGCCGCCCTCGGCATCGGTTAGGGTGCAGAGATGGCGGACAGCGGCGGGGTCTAGCGCCACCCCCGTCTCCTCCTGCACCTCGCGCGCGCCGGCGGCTTCCCACGTCTCGCCCAAGCCGATATAGCCGCCCGGCAGCGCCCACGCCCCCTGCTGCGGCGGGATGCCGCGCTGCACCAACAACACGCCGTTGCCCACCGGCACCACTAGCACCGCCACCGGGCGCGGGTTCAGGTAGCTCCGTTTGCCGCACGCCGCACAATTGCGCGGCCAGTCCTGGTCGGGGGCAAACGCCGCCCCACACCAGCTACAATGCGAATTCCGTTCTCCCATCGCCGCTTCCTCCTCCACTAAGCCCGAATACGTTGCCGCCATTCTCGCCGGCTATCTCAATTAACTCCATAGGATTTTAATCTTACAGAGTTGATTGTAGCACAGAGTAGCAGCGGAGTCAAGCAGTAGACGGGCAGCGTGGCTAATGCGTTTAGGCGCACTTTCGGGCACACAGCCCTCTCCTAGCGCGAGCCGGCTGCACTTTCGGGGGACACAGCCCCCTCCTACTGCGAGATGGCCTCCTCCTACCGGGAGACCGCCCCTGTGCAGCCGCTGCTACGGGTGGGCTATTTGATGACGACGAGGCCGAGGGTTAGGATGGGAGCGGTGAGGGGTAGGGCGGTATCGTCCCAGGCAGTGCCGCGATTGCGGGTTTCGTAGATGCGCCCGGCGGCGGTGCCGAGATAGGCGCGGTCAGGGTAGTCGGGGTGGGCGGCCAGCGCGGTGGCCGGGTCGGTGCGGTCGGGCAGGGGCAGAGCCGTCCACGGTGCGTCGTCGGGTGTACCGCGCCAGAGGTGGCCGGCAGAGTCGAGGGCGAGTAGGGCGGGCGTGGCGCTGCGGCCTATCGGCAGCAAGGTGGTGAGGCCGGCGGGAGCCTGGACCTGCCGCCGCCACACGCGGTCGGTGCCCTTCCAGGCGCTGTCGGTGGGCCGCGTGCCCACTTCCAGGCGGTAGAGACCGTTGGGCGTGGCGGCCCATAGATCAAGCGCGGGCAAGCCCAACGCCGTGAGGGTGGTAACGGGCTGGGCGGGATCGAGGCCCAGTGCGAGGCCCGTCCAATCGCCGCCGGGGCCGGCTTGTACCACACCGCCCGACTCCAGCCCGGCCCATAACCAGCGATTCCCCGCCGGATCGCCACTGAGCGCCAAGCTGCGGACGCGGGGGCCGGCCGCAGGCAAAGGGGCCAGCGGTTGCCACGTCAGGCCGCCGTCGCTGGAGCAGAGCACGGCGGCCGGGGCGGTTGCCGGGTCACGCGGGGCGGCGTATATCATATCAGGATCGGTCGGGTCGGCTAACAACGCCGCCACTGCGACGGGCAGTGTTAGCATCCAGTCACGCCCATTGTTCGCGCTGTGGAACAGCCCGCCCTCCGGCACTGAGACCAGCGCCCGCACGGGGATCTGGGTGCCCAACGCCAGCGCCTGCACCGGCTGCCCGGCCAGCGTCTGCCGAGTAAGATGCCAGTCAGGACTGGTGCCGGGTTTGCCGGCGATAGCCAAGCCGTTCGCACTGCCGGCATAGAGAAAGGTGGCGTTCGCCATGTAGCAAGCCCTTCGCACAAACGCCCCTGAACCAGAGAGGTCCAGGGGCGCGATCATCCACTGTAGGGTACAAAACCGGCAAGATAGCCGGCGGAAATGGAGCGAGTCTAGTGAGTGCTGCCGCCTGACGAGCCGTGGGAGCCACCGGACGAGCCGTGGGACCCGCCACTGCTGCCCATGCTGCCACCACCCGACGAGCCGTGTGACCCGCCGC
>JALYUO010000903.1 GCA_030853735.1 Chloroflexota bacterium | reverse complement strand
GTGCAGGCGGATGCGCCCGGCCAGTGGCGCGGCCAACTGCGCGGCAATGGCCCCCATGCCGGCGGCGGGTACTACGGTCTGTCCCTCGGCCAGCATTTTGAAATCGAACTTGAAGCACTTGGCGCTGGTCGCTAGGCTGCGGTCGAGAAAGATGCCGCCGTAGAACGGGCGCACAAAGCGGTTGATATAGTGCGGCGAAAAACCGGATCGCTGCAAAAACGCCAGCGTGCTTTCATCCGGCCCGGCCAGCAGATCGGGGATCGTGGTGGCCCGCAACGCATGGGCCAATAGCGCGGTGCGGACTTTATCAGGCAGTGTGACCAGCGAGGTGAGCGCCGCCGGAATCGCCGCCGCCGGGTCGCGGATGGGGTCGCTGAGGATGGCCCGCCGCCGCTTCAGGGCGATGATCGCGCCGGGGTCGAACGCCCGCAGGTCGAGCGCGGCTAAATCCAGATTACGCTGCACGGCTGGATAGGCCGTAAACGTCACCTGAAAGCCGCGATCCAGCCGGAAGCCGTCCACGCTATCGGTTCGCACGCGGCCCCCTACGCCGTCGCTTGCTTCCAGCACCGTCACGTCGCAGCCCCGCCCGGCCAAAATCCGCCCACAGGTCAGCCCCGCCAAGCCCGCGCCCACGATCACAATCCGCTCCACCGTTGCCCCCTTGCCGTTAGTGTTGAGTGTTGAGTGTTGAGTGTTAAGTTCGTGTTGTCTATGCTGTACGTACTATAACAGACTGCTCCGCCGGCTGTCACGGCCTGAGTAGCTGTGGGTGATAACGCCGGTGGGGGCGGGGTAGGGCCGCAATTCATTGCGGGTGAACAGGGTGCCGCTGTCGGTGGAGGTTCATAACGCCGGTGGGGGCGGGGTAGGGCCGCAATTCATTGCGGAGGGGGGCCTCCCACCTAGCGGCGGGATTATGCTTCAGCGCCCCGGTAGCTGCGGGGAAGAATCTTGATCTCGCTAGACGCGGCAAGTTGATCTAGGGAGGTGGGGTCGCCGGCCCCCGCAATTCATTGCGGCTCTACACCGCCCCACCCGCGTTGTCCAGTCACCCTACGGAGTTATGCCCCACTGTCAGCGAGTTCGCCAATTGTCTATTCAGCACGCAGCACGCAACACGCAACACGCCGGCATCGGCTCCATCGCCCTGGCACGGTGCTTGCCTTAACAGAATGCTAGTGACCCGGCACAGGCCGGGAGGGACGCAACGGAGACCGGCAACGGGCCACCGCTTGCAGCGTAAAGGAGCAAACGATCATGGATTTTAGTAATCTCGTCAATCAATTTACCGGCAGCAATCCGCCGCAGGGAGCCAACGCCAAACTGGGCGGCTGGTTGCAGCAGTATCAGAACGGCACCGGCGACCAAGTGCCGGTGCAGGATGTCCACGCGGCCTACCAGCAAACGGGCCAGGGCTTCCAGCCGGATCAGCATCAGGAAGCCTTAAACTACGGCTATCAGCAGGTGCCCCAGCAGCACCTCGCCGGCGTGGGTGGCGCGCTGACCAATTTCTTCCACCAGCACGGCATGAACCCGCAGGCGGCCGGGGTCCACACGACCAACCCGGCCCAGATGACCCCGCAGGACATCGCCAATCTACACAACCACGCCCAGCAGCAGCAGCCCGATGCGATCAAGCAGGCGTTTGGGCCGGGCGGCGCGCTCAGTAACCCGATGGTCGGCATGGCCCTGGCCGGGGCGCTCGCCTACGGGGCCAGCCGCTTCTTGAAGTAAGCGGTCCTGCCCCTTCGCTCGCCACTCAGCGCCCGATTCCCCGCGAATCGGGCGCTGAGTGGTGCGTGCGTTGCATCAAAATTGGTGCAGGAGCCGGGGGGTCTGGGCGACTGGAACTCGCCGCTACCGCTACGAAGCCCGCCGACGCGGGCTGGAGCCGGGGCAGATCGTAGAGCCGCCGTTTAAGATGGATCGGGTCGTCCCGGCCTCCCGGTGCGCCTAGCTCCAGCCCGCGTCGGCGGGCTTCGTAGCGGTAGCGGCGAGTTTCAGTCGCCCGGCCCTCGGCTGGATTCGTGCCGGCGCGCCGGATTTGGTATAATGGGGATAACTCATCAGGAATCCTGCAACCTTTTCCCCGGCCCGTGAGTTATATATAGTAGAATGATCAACCCAGCGCCCACCCTAACGTAAAGGACCGCCGATGGCCCGTTCGCCTTTCAGCCTGCCCGCCCTGCGCGAAACGCCGCCGCGCCGCCTCGCCGTGCCCTCGGCGGGGATCATCGCGCTATCCACCGTCCTGATCCTGATCGGCGTGTTGGGTGGGGGCTTGCTGTCGCTCAAAGGCCAGCAGCAGGCCGGCATCATCGGCGGCGGGGCGTTGCGCCAGGGCAATCAGCAGGTGGTTGCCTCCACCATCAGCCGCCTAGAAACCGAGCAGGCCGATCTGAAACGCAGTTTGGCCGAGGCGCGTGCCCAACTGGATCAGCTCCAGACCACCAGCGCGCAAGAGAAAGAGCAACTGGGCGACATCACCAGCGCCATCGCGGTCGAGCGCGCCGGGGCGGGCCTGGTGCCGCTGGAAGGGCAGGGCGTGATTGCCGTCTTCCAAGACAGCACTGCGCCGGCAGTCGCGCCCAACGAAGACCCCAACAACTATATCCTGCACGATTATATGCTGCGCGATGTGCTGAGTACGCTCTGGGCGGGTGGGGCCGAGGCGGTCTCGCTCAACGGCGAACGGGTGCTGGCAACCACCGCTGTCTACTGTGTCGGCACGACCATCCTCTGCAACGCCACGCGCCTGTCGCCCCCCTACGAGGTTCACGCCATCGGCAATCCCGATGCGCTGGCGAGCGCCCTGCAAAGCTCGCCCCAAATGCAGCAGTTCAATCTGCGGGCGCAGATTTATGATCTACCCATCGAGATTCGCAAAGAGGCCAAAGTCGCGGTGCCGGCCTACACGGGCGCATTCGCCCTCAAGTTCGCCCATCCCGCCGACAGCAGCGGCGACGCGGCGCTAACCCCCGTCGCGCCGCCGGTCGGCGCAGCGCCGGTCCTCGCCCAAGCACCCGCCACGGCCGGACCGGACCACCTCGCGCCGACCGCGACCCCCGCCAAGCGATGAGCAGGAGGTAGCCCATGAAAAGCTGGCGCGCCCGGCTCCTGGTCTCAGTGGTCTGTCTGATCCTGGGCATCTTGCTGGTGCCGCAGTTTCGCAGCCAGCCCGTCAACCGCAACCCCGCTGACCAATCACCCGAAGACCAAGTGACCTATATCAGCCAGCTCTATCGCAGCAACGAGACCCAGCGCGTCAGCCTTGATGCGCTGCGCGCCGACATCGCCAAATACGATGCTGCCCGCATCGGCGGGTCGAGTAACCTGTCCAGCCTGATCAACGACCTTCAGCAGATGAAGATGATCAACGGCGAGGTGGATATTGTGGGGCCGGGCGTGCAGGTACGGATCAACAGCAGCACCGCTGTGGTGCAGGTGTTGCAGGACTTGCAAGATCTGACCAACGAATTACGCGCGTCGGGAGCCGAGGCCATCGCCGTCAACGATGTGCGCCTGATCAGCCGTTCGGTCGTCACCGCCGATGCCGACGGGCATTTGCTGGTAGACAAGCAGCCGATCAGCCCGCCCTACCTGCTGGAAGCCATCGGCGACCCCACCACGCTCAACAACGCGCTGATCCGCAAAGGCGGCCTCATCGAAGTGCTGCAACAAGACCAGACCAACAAGATCGAGATCAAAGTCGTCCTCAAAAACGACCCCGCCGACCCCATCAAACTCCGCAAGACCGCCCTTGACCTCAAATGGCGCTACGCCAAGCCGGTCAGCGGCAACTAGCCGCGGCTAGGCGCGGCAACCGCAGTTGCCGCCACACGCACAACCCCCGCCGCCCACCGGAGCCGCCCCGCTCGGCCCACTCACCCGCACCGTGGCAAACGCCGCAATGGTGCGCTTAACCCGCTGCCCGCCACAGGTGGGGCACGCGGGCGGCTGATCGCGCTGCTCCGCCGGCCGCAGCCGCTCAAACACGCTATGGCAGTCCAGACAGTGATACTCGAATAGTGGCATAGTTTTGCTCTCCTTCACAAGAATAACGTTCTTCGTGTCCTTTGTGGCTTTGTGGTGTAAGCGTGCGTTAAATCAGGCCATGCTGCCGCGCCAAGTTGATCGCCTGGACGCGGTTCGCGGCGTGCAGTTTGCCCAGGATGGTCGAGACATAGTTCTTGACCGTGCCCTCGGCCAGCGCCAAGTCGTCGGCAATTTCGCGGTTGCTCATGCCTTGCGCCAAGCGGCGAATGATGTCGGTTTCGCGCTCGCTCAATGGCTCCAGGTCGGGCGTAGCTCCGGCGCGGCGCGGCGCTTGGGCGAACTCGAACAGCAGCTTGCTGGCGACCGCCGGCTGGATGAACCGCTCGCCCGCCGCCACGCGCTGAATGGTCTGCACCAACTCCGGCGCGGGGCTGTCTTTGAGCAGATAGCCCAGCGCGCCGGCTTTCACGCCCTCAAACACATATTCTTCGTAGTCGAACGTGGTCAGGATGATCACCCGCGTGGCCGGGAAAGCGGCGGTGATCAGCCGGGTGGCGGCGATGCCGTCCATGCCGGGCATCTGCACATCCATCAGCACCACATCGGGTTGCAACGCCTGCACCTGGGCCACTGCCTCCGCGCCGGTGCCCGCCTCGCCGACCACCGTGAGGCCCGGCTCCAACCCCAGGATCGTCACCAATCCCTGGCGCATCAGCGTTTGGTCCTCGCAAATCAGCAATCGAATCATGCGCTGTTCATCTTCCTCCGTGTCTCCGTGTCTCCGTGGTGCCGTCGTTCCTAGTGCGAGCTGCGGCGGAATAGGCTGCTCAAGGCCGGCGGTAAGCGGGCGCGGATCGGCGCGGCGGCGGGCGGTGCGGGCGGCGGCAGCGGGATCGTCGCTAGCACCAGCGTACCGTGCCCCGTGGGGCCGGGCCGGATGCTCAACTGGCCGCCCAGCGCCGCCAGCCGTTCGCGCATCCCGCGCACACCGTAATGGCCGGTCACTTCCAGCCGCGCCTGCCCCTCGGCCAAGTGCGGAATGCCCACGCCGTCATCGCCGACCGACAGGTACACTGCATCGCCCTTACAGAAAACGTGTAACTCGACGCACCCGGCGCGGGCGTGCTTGACCACGTTCAGGATCGCCTCGCGCGCCACGCGCCACAGCGCATCCTGGATCGGCGCAGGCAGCGCATCAGCTTCCGGTGCTACTGTGCAGCGCAGTGCGAAGCCGCCCTCGGCGGCGGTGCGCGTAGCCCAGGCGGTCAGCGCCGCCCCCAATGGTCCCGCAGCGGCCTCTAGCGTGGGACTACGCAGGTCGGCCAGCGAAGCGCGCAGATCGGCCATGCTGTCGCGCACCAACGCTTTGGTCGCGTCCAGTTCGGCGGCGGCGCGGGCCGGGTCCACCGCCTGCAAGCGTTGCGCCACCTCGATTTTGACGGCCACCAGCGCCAGCGCGTGGCCCAGCACATCGTGCATTTCGCGCGCCATGCGCGTCCGCTCGCGCAGCGCCGCCGCCTCGCGCTCGTGGACTAGCGCCGCTTCCAGCCGCTCTTGCGTCTGCCGCAATTCGTGTACTAGGTGTTCGCTCTGCATCCGCGACCGTATCAGCACCGTGATCAACACTGCGTAAATCATCGCAAAACCGACACCGAACAGAGATCCCCAAAAGTCCACCGGGAGCCGGCCGGCGACCAGATCCGCGATCAAGCCCGTTTGATAGCCGGCCAGGCCGAGTTCCAGCGCCAGCAAGGGCAGCGATACCCGCAGACGGAACATACTGAAGGTTTGGCAACAGATCGAGATATACATCCACGCATAGATGGAGACGGTCGCGGTCATCCAGGCAATACAGCCGAGACTCAACAACACAAACACCACTTGTGGCCCATCTTGCCCGTGCTGGCCCCACAGTAAGTCGCTCAGGGCGTAGCCTGCGGCCGGCCGGCCTAACCAATTGACCACGAAGAACGCCGCGTAGAGCAGCACGAAGGCCGCGACCGGCCACTGATAGCCACTGCCTTGCAGCGTAGGCTCGCCGGCGACCGCCGCCGTGAAAAGGGCCACCAGTCCCAAGATCACGACATAGAAAAACACGAGGATGACATTGACCACCGCCGGCATCCGGCGTGGGCCGGCCTGCGGGTCGGGTGCTACAGGGAAGTGTGCGGGCATGGGCTGGTCCTTTACCTAGGCGACATTGCTGCTAGTATACCATAGCGGCACACGGACCGACCTCACCCCCAACCCCCTTCCCTACAGAGGAAGGGGGAGCCTCGGCAGGGCTGCCGGTCATCCTAGAAGTCGGCGTATCTCCGTCTATAGTCTTTCAGATATTGATCTAGAAATTATGGAAGAGAGGAGTTCGCACCCCCAGGTGCGAACGACGCACCGCCCTCGGAGTTCGCATCTGGGGGTGCAAACTCCTCAGTTGGCAGGACCAACCACCGCTTCGGATCATTATCTGAAAGACTATAGCTCCCCCTTCCTCTGTAGGGAAGGGGGTAGGAGGGTTAGGTCGTCTTAGCGCCACTTGAAAAAGCGCACGGAAATCACCAGCGCGACGACGAAGTAGAGCGCGCTGCCGGCTAGGTCTATGGCGAGCGGTTGCACCACGAGCGGCGCGCCGGCCGTGTCGCTGTTTAGGCCCAGCATGACCGTGCGGACGAGATCCGCGACCATGGTACTGGGCAGCCACTTGCCGATTGTTTGCAGAAAGCTTGGCATATTGTTGCTGGTGATCACAATGTTGCCCAGGAACATCAAGGGGAAGTAGACCACCTGGGTCACTACCGTCACGGTCTCCGCTTTTTGCACCAGCGCCGCCATCATCTGCCCGATGGTCATGAAGAGCAGCGCGCCAAGGATCAGCACCGGGATGGAGAGGATCACATTGCCCCACTCATAGCTCACGCCAAAAACCAGGACGCTGGTGCCGATCAACAGGCCCGCTTGCGCGACCATAATCACGCTATGGGTGACGATCCGTGCCAGCAGCAGTTGCCACACCGGCAGCGGGGTCGTCTGAATGCGGCGCAAGATGCCCCGTTCGCGCCAGGTCGCCAGCGTGGCGGCGTTGCCGGTGATGCCGTTCGACATCAGGCTGAGGACGACCATGCCGGTGGTCAGATAGGCCACCGCGCCCGGCTGGCTGCCGTACATCGAACCGAACAGCAGCATCAGCGCAATCGGGAAGGCGATATTCCAGAACAGCGCCGTGCGGTTGCGGACAAACAGCCGCGCATTGGTCCGCATCAGCAGGCCGAAGCGTTGCAGCCCGCTGAAAGGCGGCAAGGCGGCGGCGGTCGCCGTTTGAGTCAGTGTAGTTGTCATGGTCGGGTCTCCTTGTGGCCCATGCCTCGGTTCCAGCAGATCTGTGGACGCACGCCCAGTCGTTCAGGCGTTGCGTTTGGCTGCTGTTCGCTACGCCCCTGGCCGGCGGGGTGTTCAGGCGCTGCGTTGCCGTGATACACACGCTGTTGCATAGCGATCATCCCTTCTAACTAGCGAATCTTGCGCCCCGTGCGGGCGATAAACACATCTTCCAAGTCGGCCTGCTGCACGCTCAGATCGGTCAGCACCTGCCCGGCATCGGAGGCCAGCCGTTGCAGGCCCAGCATCGTGGCCTGTGCGTCGTCCGATTGCACCTGGAGTTGTTCGCCGGTGTAGCCGACGCTGGTCACGCCGGGCAGTGCGCGCACTGCGGCTTCCGGCAAGCGCGCCGTGACGGTGATGCGGCTGCCGGCGTGCAACTCGTTGATCAGCCCACCCGGCGTGTCCAGCGCGATGATCGATCCCCGGTCTATGATGGCGACGCGCCCGCACAGTTCTTGCGCCTCTTCCATATAATGCGTGGTCAGCAGCACCGTGCGCCCCTCGGCCTGGATCGCCCGGATGCTGTCCCAGACGTTGCGCCGCGCTTGCGGGTCAAGGCCGGTGGTCGGCTCGTCGAGGATCACCACCGCCGGATCATTGGTCAGGGCCAGGGCTAGGGCCAAGCGCTGCTGCTGGCCGCCACTCAACTGATCGGCACGTTGCTCGGCTTTCTCCGTCAGGTCGAAGCGCGCCAGCAAGGCCAGCACCGCTGCCCGGTCCATGCGCTTTTCATACAGCCCGGCGTAGAATTGCACCAGTTCCCAGACTTGCAGGTTATCGAAAAAGTCGGTGCTTTGCAAGCTGAGGCCGATGCGCCGCTTGACTTCTAGCGCCTGGGTTGCCACATCGTAGCCCAGCACGCGCACTTGGCCGGCCTGCGGCTTCACCAGTCCTTCGATCACGCTCAGGGTGGTCGTCTTGCCCGCGCCGTTCGGTCCCAGCAGGCCAAACACTTCGCCGGCCCGCACCTGGAACGATATATCGCGCACCGCCTGCACCGCGCCGTAGGCCACCGCCAGATTGCGAATGTCAATCACCGCCTCGGCGCTAGGTGCCTGGGCCGGTGCGTCCCTTAGCTGTGTACTGATCATCTGCTCCCTCTTCTCCCCCGCGCCACCCTGGCGCACTCGTGTCTCACACGCATATCATAGCGCAGCGCACACACGCGGGCTACTGGGAGAAGTCACCCACCGGGCACGACCAAAGTCAGCCAATCCCATGACTTTGGTCATGTGCAGGGACAGGAACAGGCGCGTGCGTGAACGGACGACACCACGGAGGCACGGAGACACGGAGATTTTGATGATGGGGGCGATTGCGTCTATTAGTCTCGGCATTCTGAGTAGGCCGACCAGGGCTATTTGTCCTACTGTAGCAGCGCTGCTTGCTGCGCGTGTTGAGGTGGGCGAATCGGCTGGGACGGGCCAAATAGCCCTGGTCGGCCTACTGATTGTCCTACTGTAGCAGCGCTGCTTGCTGCGCGTGTTGGGGTGGGCGACTCGGTTGGGACGGGCCAAATAGCCCTGGTCGGCCTACGGAGCGCAGCGAAGCATCCAGCCTGCCGCAGGGAGCGAGACTGTGGGCACAGCCGAGGGAGACGGACTGTGGGAGCGGCCTCCTGGCCGCGCTAGGCTACCCTTACCTCCGCAGTCCGGGGGGCGACTCGCTAGATCGCGGTGCGTCCAGCGAATCGCGGCCAGGCGGCCGCTCCCACCGTTCGCAATCTTGCCGACAAGCATGGATGCAGCACGCAGCGCTGCTACAGGTGGCCGGGCGCAGCACGCAGCGCCGCTACAGGTGGCCGGGCGCAGCACGCAGCGCTGCTAGGCTTGTTGCCCTGCGGCCCGGATTTCCGCGATCAGCGCCTTGACCTGGGCAGCTTGCTCACGCAGCCCGGCGGCGTTCCAGGTGAGCAGGCTTTCGCGCAGCACGCGCAGCCCCTCAGCGCGCTCCCCTTGCGCCACCAGGATCTGGCCGAGCAGCGCCAAGCCGGCGGCCAACGAGGACGGGTCATCCAGCGTGCGGTTCAGTTCGATGCTGTCGCGCAGCGCAGCGGCCGCTTCGACCAAGTGGCCGGCGGAAAACAGCAGCAGGCCCAGGTGGTGCAGCGCCGCCGCCGCCACTGCGCCGTCGCCGTCGCTGATCGCCTGTTGCAAGCTGGTGTCGAGCAGAGTGCCCGCCGCCTCACCGTCGCCGCCGTTCAGTGCCGCGATGCCCTGGCGCAGCAGATCGCGCGACCCGCCCGGCGCATCCTGGCGCAGCAATGCCTCCATCTGGGCCACGATCTCGCCCACCGGCTGCACTTCCGGCGCGCCCAAGTCGGTGAAAATTGCCAGACTTTCGCGGGCCATCGCCAGCCCCGTATCGCGCTCGTTCTGGCCGAAGCACAGTTGCCCCAGCATGACCAGCGTGGCCGCCGTATCCGCCGGGAAAGCAATGCCCCGTTCCAGGGCCAGGCTCTCTTCCAGATGCGCCCGCGCCTGCGCCGTCGCGCCGGCCTGGATCTCGCGCACCGCCTGTTGGTGCAGCGCCGCCGCCTGTTCGCGGATCGCCCGGTCGCCCGTATAGACCGGTACGGGGTCGGCGGCCGCCGGCGGCGTTTCCACCACGCTCTCGTTGGGCGCGGGCGCAGGCACCGGCGCGGGCGGTGGTCCCTGGCGCGCCGCTTCTAACAAACGCCGCGCCAGTTCGGGGTTCACCGGCGGGCGCGGCCGCTTCGCATCAGACATCGCATTATCCCTTGTTCTCGCCGGAGAAAATCTCCGACGGCTCACTATTCGTCGCTGTTAGCGCAGCACTGCCGCCAGACTCCTGCCCGCCCCCCGCCGTCGCCTGACCCCTGACCCCTGACCCCTGACCCCCGGCGTAATACGTTGCGCGGCCCTGGCCGTACATTCGGATCAGGCTCAGGTCCACCAGTTCGCGCAAGTCGCGCGCCGCCGTCATCGCGCTCACGCCGAACAACGTCTGGCATTCGCTGTTTGCCAGCGTCGCGCCGGATACGCCCAGCAGCTCCACGATGCGCCGCTGGCGTGGATTGAGGCGCAGGGGCGCTGGGGAGTCGGACGCGGCAACGGTGGGCGCAACGGGGTCGTTGGGCAGTGCCGCCGTTCGCACGCTGCTGTAGGCTGCCCGCAGTTCGTCGCGCAGCACGGCCAGAAAATATTCCAGCCAAGCCGTCACCACTGGGGCCGCGTCGTCCACCGGCCCGACGGATAGCAGCGCGGCATAGTAGCGGTCAGGGTCGGCAGCGAAAGCGGCCTCCAGGCTGGGCAGGCCGTGCGGCAACAGGTCGGCGCGATGTAGCAACAGCGCGGTGTAGGCGCAGGCCGTGCGCGCGTTGGCCGTCTCTTGCGGCTGGATCGCCAGCAGCCGGACGTAGGCCACCCCCGCGCGAATGGCCGGGGCGACGGCGCTGCGGGCGGCGTGCAGCCAGCCCATCAACTCCTGCAACGCGGGGCGCACCTCGGCGGGCGCAGGCGCGAAAGCCAGGGGCGCACCATCGCGCCAATCGGCCAGGGCGGTCGGGCTGCGCCGCAGTCCCGGCAATGGCCCGCGCTGCTCCGGCGTGTGGATCAAGAAAAAGTGCAAGCCGGCCAGCACCGGCAAGGCCGCCGGTTCGCGCTC
>JALYUO010000670.1 GCA_030853735.1 Chloroflexota bacterium | reverse complement strand
GGCGTGGGCGGCGCGCTCGCCTGGGCCATGCGCCGCCGGCGCAGTCGCGTCCCGTTGCCGGCGGCACAAGGGTGGACACTGGCGGTTTATGCGCTCACCGTGCTGGCGGCGCTGGGCAGCTACCTCGGCTACACCTGGACCACCGATGGGTCGCTGCAAGGGCGCTACACCTTTGTCGCTCTGGTGCCGTTCGCGGTGATCGGGGTGGGTGGTGTGCTGCTGGGGCCGCAGAGCCGGCGGGCGCGCCGGCTGGGGGCGAGCGCCGGCGGGCTGGCCCTGGTGGTTTTGCAGGTGGTCGCTTGGTGGCGCATCGGGCAGGGCGGCTAAGGATAAAGATCAGTAAAGTAGTAAGCAGGCCGGCGTGGTATAATAGCGATAGAACAACATCCTTGCCGGCAGCCCACACCACAGCGATAGGCTGCTCCCGACACCACAGAAGCCGGTCGGCCAACGACCGTAGAAATGGGGCTGACCGTGCCACAGCGGCCCAACCAACCGAGGGTGCTGGCCCAACTCGCCCGCACCGCCGGCGAAGCACTCGATCTCACGCCTCTCAGCCGCGCGATCTATCAGGGACTGCAACCGTTGCTGGCGGTAGATGCCTTTTATTTAGCGTTGCTGACCAGCGAGGGGCAGATCGATCAGGTGGCGGTATGGCAGGATGGGCAAGTCAGCCCCAGCCATGTCGAACACATCTTTGCCCGTGGACAAGAACCGTGTGCGACAGTGCAGCGGGGGCAAGTCTGTTGGATCGGCAATCCCGCGAACCCTGTTGAGCCGGTATTATGCCTGGGTTTGCTTGATTTAACTTTCCACTCCGCCATCACCGTGCCGGTGCAAAGCGACGGTGTGGTCCGCGCGCTGCTGGCGGTGCAAAGCCGGCGCGCCACGGCCTACAGCAGCGCCGATGTGGCCCTGATGGAGCGGGTTGCGACCATGCTGACCCCCGCGATCTATAACGCGCTGCGTTATCGGCAGGCGTGTGAAAACGAGATGCGCTACCGCACCCTGCTGGAAGAAGCCGCCGATGCCGTGCTGGTCATGGATGTCGAGGGGCGCTTTGTCGAAGTCAATGATGCCGCCTGCACCCTGTTCGGGTATGAACGCAGCCAATTGCTGACCAGTGGCCTCGCCGATGTGCTGCGCCCGCAAGATCGGCCCGGTATCGTCGCCCGCTTTCGCCGCCTCATGATCGGGCAGAACAGCCGCTTCGACTATTATGTGCAACACCAAAACGGGCAACCGATCCACGTTGAACTACGGACCACGACCGTGCAGATCGGCGGGAAGTTGCTCTGCCAGGCCATTTGCCGCGATCTCAGTGAGCGCGACGCGCTGCAAGCGGCCCACGAGCGCGAACACCACCTCTATCTGGCTTCGGTGCGGAGCCTGGCCGCAACGGTAGATGCCCGCGATGCCTATACCCACTCGCATTCTCAGCAGGTCGCGTTTTACTGCCGGCTGATCGCTCGTGAACTGGGTTTATCGGCGGAATTGACCGAAACGATTGAGTTGGCCGGCTTGCTGCACGACATCGGCAAAATCGCTGTGCCCGACCCGATCTTGCAAAAGCCGGGTCGGCTCACCGCCGAGGAATGGGCGATCATGCGCGCCCACGCGGCGAAGGGAGCCGATATCCTGGCCTCCGGCGGCAGCGTGGCGCTGGCGGCGATTGTGCCGATGGTGCGGGCGCACCACGAACGCTGGGACGGCGACGGCTATCCCGACCGCTTGGCGGGCAACGCCATCCCGTTAGGCGCGGCGGTAATCGCGGTGGCGGATACTTTCGATACGATGACGACCGCACGCCCGTATAAAGCCGCCAGTACCCTAGACACGGCCTTAGTCGAGATCATGGGGGCGGGCGGGCGGCAGTTCGCCCCGGCGGTGGCGGCGGCGTTTGTGCGGGCGGTGCGCCGTGATGGGGTGGCCGGAGCCGGTTATTTGGAGGCGCTGGCGCACGGCAGCGAACCGGGCACCAGCGCCATTCCCCGCCTGACCGCCACCCTGGCCCCGCCGCCGGGCAGCCCCGTCAGCCCGGTTAGCCTGAGCTATCAGGAGCAGCAACGACTGGCGGCGCACAGCCGGGCACTCTACGAAATCAGTCAGGGCTTTAGCGGCGAAGGGGACGAAGCAGCGGTGCTGGCCGCCGCCACACGCCTCGGCCGCACCTACTTCGGCGCAGAGTGCGTCTACCTCTTCGAGTTGCTGGACGCACAGGGCGACAAAATCGCGCCGGGCAGTGGACGCAATGACGAAGTCAGCCGCTTCCACGCGCACTGGGGCTGGGAAGGTGACCGCCCGTTCACGCCCTTCCACTTAGATTTGGTGCCCTCCGTACCGGAGACGAGCGCCATGTTGCATCTGAGCCGGCCGATAGCGCTACCCGAAGTGAGCGCGATAGGCGGGCCACAGCTACGGCTGCGCTTGCTGGAACGCGGGTGGCGCAGCGCCATCTACATCCCGTTGTGGGCGGGCGATGAAGCGTTGGGCGGGTTGGGCATCGGCTACACCAGCAGCTATCGCAGCTTTATTCCCGCTGATCTGGAGCTGGCCGAGGCGTTGGGAGCCGCCGCCGCGCGCGCCCTGGCTGGGGTGGTATTGCAGCAGGCGGAGCAGCAGTTACGCCGCCAACTGGCCGCGCTGGAACGCAACAACGGGATGCTGGCCCGCCGCAACCGCGATCTGGCCGTGATCAATCAGACGGCGCAGAGCTTAGCCGCGATCTTGGAGATAGATCAGTTATGCAACCGGACAGTCGAAGTGCTGGCCGCCACCTTCGGCTATCGCTTAGTCGGCATCGCGTTGCGCGAGGGCGACGGAATGCGCTTCCAGGCATGGATCGGCTACGATGTGGCCCTCGGCACGCGCTTCTGGCCCGCCGCCAACGGCATCACCGGGCGGGTCTTACGGAGCGGCCGGCCCGCGCTGGTGCCCAATGTCACCGCCGATCCCGATTATCTGCCTCTGCAAGCCGGTATTCGCTCGGAACTCTGCGTCCCGCTGCTGAGTAGCAACGGGGTCATCGGCTTGCTCAACGTAGAATCCGATGCCGCCGATCCGCTGGACGAGAACGATCTGCAATTATTGCTGACCCTCGCCCCCCAGATCACTATCGCGCTGGAAAACGCCCGGCTCTATGCCGCCGCCCAGCGACAAGCTACCCAACTGGCGCTGATCAACCGCATCGCGCACGAAATCACCGGCCTGATCGCCGCCACGGATCTGACGACTTTGCTCACCAATGCAGCGGCCCTGCTGCAACGCGAACTGGGCTACACCAATGTCTCGATTATGCTGTGTGACCCGCTGGACGGCGCGCTGGTCTGCCACGCCTCGGCGGGCGAATACACCACGGCGATCTATGTGGGCTATCGCCAAGCGGCGGGGGTCGGCTTGATCGGCTGGGTGGCCGCGCATGGCCGCACCCTGGTAGCCAACGATGTGACGCAGGAGCCGCGCTTCATCCAGGTCACGGCGGTTGAAACGCCCGCCGCTGAAACGGTGGTGCCGCTGATCTACGGTGGGCGCGTGATCGGCGTGTTGGATGCCGAAAGCGCGCAACGCGATAGCTTCCAGCCCAGCGATGTGCAGATCCTGGAGACGCTGGCCGACCAGTTGGCGTTTGCTATCGCCCAAGCGCGGCTGGCCGAGGCGGAGGCGTGAGGAGCCGGACGCAGGAGTGGGGTGGGGAAGGCGGGACTCGAACCCGCACGCCTTGCGGCACATGATCCTAAGTCATGCTCGGCTGCCAATTACGACACTTCCCCCGGCGGGGTAGGCGGGTGCCTACCCCGCGCTTATTATACGCGAATTGCCACAGAAAGGCCACCCCTTACGGCGGCGCGCCCTTCCAGGTAAAGGTGCCTAGCGATTGCTTCAGTTGGGTGAGCGCGCTGCGCGTCTCCTCTTTGATCGCAGGCGGACGCGGCATTTCTTGATCGGGATGGTTGGGATCGGGCGGCATGGGGCCGATCATCGCGTTACGTTCGGCATAGGTGTCGGCGGCGCTACCGGCAGAGGCGGCTAACGCCTTGAAGCCGGGGTTATATTGCAGCGGTGTCAAGTCGGTCGCGCTCACCCCGCCGGTCGCCCCGATGACCCCTTGCGCTAGGCTCACCACGCGGTCCTCGTCGGCGGTGGGCCGCACGCCGGCGTTGAACGCGGTCAGGGTGCCGACCATCGTCCGAATGCCGCGCGAACCGGCCGCCAGCGTCGCCAGCGGCACCCGCACACCGCGATAGGCCGCAACCATGCGCGGATAGTCCACATTATCAAACGTCTGCGAATCTTTCGCTTCTTCGCTGATAAACTTGTTGATGGCCCCCTGGAGCGCCGCCGTGTAGCCGGTGCGACTGAACGCGGTCATGGCATTCAGCGCGGCTTCGAGTTCCTGCTTGAGATGCAGGTCGGCCTTCTTTTTGGCGATTTCCACATGGACGTTTTCGTGGTCTTGCAATACACTCAACCGCCCATCCACGTATTCGGCGGCCAGTTCCATCTGGAAGGTTAGGTTGACGGTGATGTTCAGGTTGGTACCGGCCACGGCGGGATCGGGCACGTTGATGAACGGCGTGGTCCAGCCCATTGCGCCGGGCCGGCCGTGTGCGTCGGCGATCAGTTCGCCACGGGGCCGGGCTATCGCCGGCGCACTGGGATTGATCGTAACGCCGGCGGTGTAGTGTGGGGCTGTGGGCGCGCTGGGCGGGGCCGTGGTGGGCGGGGCCGCCGTGGCGGTAGCGCCGGTGCCGGTATCACCGTGGCCGGGCAGTTCGCGCGTGATCGCCGTGCCCGACAGATCGGGCGGAGCCGGCGCTTGCTGCGGGTCGGCCGGCGCAGCAGGCGCGGGATCGCGTTGCACAGCCATCATGCGCTGCACGGCACGATTACCGTAGGTCTGCTGCATCCGCTGCAACATGGCGATGCGAACCGGCCCATTGCCGCGCCCATCGAGCCGGGCATCGGTCGCCGCTAACCCGGCGGGCAGGGCCGCCGCCTCTGCGCTATGAACCGGACTGTCGCGTTCCGGTGCGTGGGCGGCGCTTTCGTGATGAGCAGCTTCCGACTCGTGGTGGTCAGACATGGGGGCACTTCCAATACTAAGGTGCAAACAACTAACATATCATTATAGCGCAGGCCGGATCTTTGCGCTAGAGCCTGTTATGCACTTTCAGTTATAAGCAAAAGAGCATAATAGATCAGCAAGCGTACAAAAGACCGAAACATAGATCGATCAACATCTTTGATAAGTACCCATAAACTATGCTATGGGTTTTAGCTGCCTGGTTGCTGACTCTCGCAGGTTTGTGTCCAGGTTACGACACCGCGTTGTGGCAGCTATCCCACGCCTGGAAAGTGCATAACAGGCTCTAGTACCCGCGCCGCTGCTCGAACCCCCGCGGGGTACTGCTTGGCCTATGTATTGTCGGGCTGAGAGACGGGGTTACGGGTAGGTCGTCTCTATCCCGCAATCCGCGATCCGCAATCGGGCAAACAGAAACCCCCCGCCGGCCCAGGCGAGGGGTTCTGCGCTTCAGGAAGGAGTTCTCATGCCGTTCTTCTCTATCTCATGCGCTCTCACCTATTATGACGCATGAAGCGCCCGATTATTACAACGCCATGCGATCTATTTACGAACCCGTTTCACGCTTCGCATCTCCTGTTCTACGGTGCCGGCGACGGCGACGGGACGGGGCCGAAGTTGGGCACGACTTGCACGCGGGTGGCGGCGATGTTGGTGCCGGAGCGCGTGCCCTGGACGGTGATCTGATCGCCGGTTTGGAGATCGCTGATCGTCCCTGGCGCTTGCTTCAAGATCGTGGGGTTGGCGGGCAAAGTCACCGTCAGCAAGCCCTCGCGGGTGCTGCTGATGGTGATCGTGTTGCCGACGATGCTGTTGATGCGCCCCGCAGTGCCCCCGCCGCCCCGGCCAAAGCCGCCTGCGCCACCTGCGCCACCTGCGCCGCCTGCGCCGCCTGCGCCGGCCCCACC
>JALYUO010000841.1 GCA_030853735.1 Chloroflexota bacterium | reverse complement strand
TTCGCCGGGCGCGGCGCTGTGCAGGAACGCGGCATCGGCGGCGGCCTCGGCTTGCAAGTCGGCGCGCCGTGCGTCAATCAGGATGCGTTCGGTGCTGAGGTAGAGGCCGCCGCCCAGCGCCAGCAGCAGCAGCAGCGTGCTGATCAGATAGAGCACCGCGATGCGGAGCGCCACCGGTTAGAGTTGCAGCCGGTAGCCCAGGCCGCGCTCGGTCTGGATGGGGTTCGCGGCGGGGTCAATCGCGGTCAGCTTTTCGCGCAGGCGGCGGATATGCACGTCCACGGTGCGCGGCTCAATAAAGCGATCATCGCCCCACACGCGGTCGAGCAGCGTTTCGCGGGTGAACACTTGGCCGGGGTGGTCGGCCAGCAGGGCCAGCAGGTCGAATTCGCGCGGGCGCAACTCCAGTGGTTGCCCCCGGAAGCGGGCGCTGCGGCTGCCTCGGTCCAGCGCCAACAGCGGTGCGGGCGCGGCCGCCTCGCGCGCCGCCTCACCGGCCAGCGTCTCGCGCAGGGCGCGCACTTCGGCCATGCGTCGCAGCAGCACACGCACACGGGCCACCAGTTCGCGCGGGTTGAACGGCTTGACCACGTAATCATCGGCCCCCAGTTCGAGGCCCACGATTTTGTCTACGTCATCGGTGCGCGCCGTCAGCAAGATGACCGGCAGATCGGCTCCAGCTTGGCGCAGCAACCGCAGCACAGCAAAGCCGTCCAGGTCGGGCAGCATCAGGTCCAGCACCAAGCAGTCGGCGGCCAGCGCCGGCCCGCTCCGCCCCAGCAGCAGATCCAGCGCCGCCTCGCCCGTGCCCACCGCGCTCACGGCAAAGCCCTCGCGCTCAAAGCGTTCGCGCAAGCCCTCGCGGATCGTCGGTTCGTCGTCTACCAGCAAGATTCGTTGCATAGCGAGTTGGCAGCAGGCAGTAGGCAGTAGGCAGTAAACGGTTTATAGTTAGTAACGACAAGTTAGGCAACGCTGCTTTCTCCTGCCTCCTGCCTACCGCCTACTGCCTACCGCCTACTGCTCCGGGCCTTTCTTGTTGCGTGATGCGACAAAATCATAGAGACCATTGAGCATTCGCCCCACCTCAGCGGCGCTGGACAGAGTCTGCTGGATAATTTCCGGCGCAGTGTAGCCCAGCCGACCTGCAATGAGTAGTTGGGTTTCTACTTCGCGTAGCGAGCCATACGCGATGCTGATATGGTGTGCAAATTCCTTGTCGGACTTGCGGCCCTGCCCCTCCGCAATATTAGAAGGAATCGACACAGCAGCGCGCCGGATCTGGCTAGTCAGCCCATACATTTCTTCTTTCGGCCAGCCGCGTGTCACACCATACACCGCCTCTACCAAATCCATCGCTTTCTGCCAAGTTTGCAAATCCTGGTAGTTTTGGCCGCTCACAAACCGCTCCTTTTCGCTATTCTACTACATAGGTTCGCATGATGCACCGCAGGTAAGAGGAGACGGTTCCTTCTGCACCCCGGAACCGTCTCCTGCCTACTGCCTACCGCCTACTGCCTACTCGCAGCAGACGGTTCCTGCTGCACCCCGGAACCGTCTCCTGCCTACCGCCTACTGCCTACTGCCTACTCGCAGCAGACGGTTCCTGCTGCACCCCGGAACCGTCTCCTGCCTACTGCCTACCGCCTACTGCCTACTCGTCAGCGCACCGTGAACGTCACTTGCTCGTCGCGCAACGAGGTGAGGCCGTGCAGGTGGAAGGTCCAGCTGCCGGGCAGCACTTCGTAGAAAGCGTCGGCCAGAATGATCTGTTCGCTGACTTGGCCGGTGGCGGTCGCGCCGAGGGTGCGCCCGTTGCTGGGATACCAGAATTGGCCGCTGGGGTCCACGAACCACTCCCCCACTTGCTCGTTGGCCGCAAAGCCGGTGCCGACAAAGGTATATTGCGTGGTGGCCGTGCCCGCGCCGGGATTCACGGTCAGCGGACCCTGCACGCCGGGCGGGGCGGTGGGGGGCACGGGCGGGTTGGGCGGAGCCGTGGCTGCCGGGACGGGCGTGTTGGTCACGGTGGCGA
>JALYUO010000819.1 GCA_030853735.1 Chloroflexota bacterium | reverse complement strand
GCCACCGCCAGCGTGTCCGCCGTGTCCGCTCCGCGCCCGATCTGGCGCACCGCCTGCCGTCCCGCCCGCGCCGCTTGCCAATGATCGCGCAGCCGCCCGCGCACGGCGGTGTCCCCCGGCAGCGCGGCAGCTAGGCGTTCCACCAGCGCCGGGCTGGGCTGCCGGGGGTCCAACGGATCGCACAGGTAGCTCAGGTATTGTGGGGTGATGCCGACTTGGGCGGCGAAGCGGCGCTTGTGACCCGGCGCAGCCAGGGCGCTATCCAGGATGGCAATCGCCAGTTCCCGGTGCAGGTGGGCCTGCTCAATCGCGTCCAGCCACATGACTCCCCTCCCCTCTCCCGAAACTTCACACGGAATTAAACAGGCTTTGCCCCGACCCGGCCCTACACTGGAACCAGGACAAGCGCCGGTGATTTAGATATGTGACGGGGCGAAGGGAGAGTTACGATGGAGACCGAGGATGCGACGCTGCCGGCGACCGCCCGGCGGCTGATCGGGCAGTATGGCTGGCAATTGCTGGGGGCGGGGGAGTTGGGCACGTTAGCCGCAACGGAGGCCGGTGCGCCCCGCTCCGCCTGCTACAGCGCGTACAGCCGGGCCTTGTACAGCGCCTGTGGGTCAGTTGCGGACCCCCGGCGGCAAGCGGCAGCGTGGGGCGACCTGGGCCGCTATCTGCACGTCCTGGCCGTGCGCTTACCCTCGCCCGCCGGCGACGACCCCGCCGACGCGGTGCAGGGGGCGCTGCTGACCGTGCATACGACGTGGGCGCAGTGCCGGCAGCCCGGCGGCTTCTTGGCTTGGGCCGGCACCATCTTGCGGCGGCAGGCGTATGCGGCCTGGCGGACCACCCCGCCGACCGCCAGCTTAGAGGCGCTGCTATAGTCTTCAAGAAAACGATTCCGAAAGGGTGACAAAAATCCAGGGGTGCCGTATGCTGAGAGGACTTCAACACCCTTTCAGGAGGCACCCCGATGGCTCTTAGCATAACGCTGACCCGCACCACTGTCAAGGACTTACACGCCACCGCCCTGCGCGCCAGTCAGGCCGGCGACCACGCCGCTGTGCGCCGTTGTCTTGCCCTCATCGACTACGCCACCCACCGCTGTGTCCGCACCGTTGCCGCTACCCTCGGTGTGCATGGCGATAGCGTCTATACTTGGTTACACACCTTGTTGGTGGCCGGGGTCGCGGGCTTGCGTTCCGCGCCCCGCGTCGGGCGCACCCCGAAATTGACCGGGGCGCAGAAAGCGCGGCTGCGGGAACTCTTGCTGGCGGGGCCAGAGGCGGCGGGTTATGCGACCGGCGCGTGGCACAGTCCGCTCGTGACCGCCCTCATTGAACGTGAGTTTGGCGTCCGCTACGCGGTGGGCTATCTGCCCGCCCTTTTACGCAGCATAGGGTTCAGTTACCAGAAGGCGCGCTTTGTCTCCGATCATCTCAATGAGGAGCTGCGCCACCAGTGGTTGACGGCGACGTGGCCGGCGATTGTGGCGACGGCGCAGGCGCAGAACGCACTGTTGTTGTTCGGCGATGAAGCCAGCTTTGCCCAATGGGGCAGTTTAGGCTATACGTGGGCGCCGGTGGGCCAGCAACCGACGGTCTTGACGACGGGGCGCCGCAAAGGCTACAAGGTGTGGGGGCTGGTGGAATGGTTCAGTGGCGACCTCTTTTGGGCGGGACAGGCGGAGCGGTTGAATGGGGCGGGCTATTGTGCGTTCCTGGGGCAGATTTTGGCGCAAACCGAGCGGCCGTTGGTGGTGATCCAAGATGGCGCGCGCTACCATACGAGTAAAGAAGTGCAAGCGTGGCAAGCGGCACAGGGCGGGCGGCTGACGGTCTACCAATTGCCGAGCTACTCACCGGATTACAATCCGATTGAGCATTTGTGGCGGGAGGTGAAGGCGGGCACCCATAACAGCTACTTTGCGACGTTCGAGAGCTTGATCGCACGGGTCACGGGGCGGTTGGCGGAATTAGCGGCGGATGCGCCGCGCGTGTGGCGGTTGCTGGGTACCCCGCTCGACGGTCATGCGCGGCCCCAGACCCGCGCCGCGTGATTCGGAATCCTTTTCTTGAAGACTATAGAAGCCGACCCCACACAGGAGCCGGCGGATCGGACGCGCACGGTGGACCCGCTCGGCGACCAGGCGGTGTTTCGGCTGTTGCACGAGTGCCTGGATACGGATGAGGAGCGGTTGTGGGCCTTGTGCGTGGCGCTGGGGGTCAAGCGGCGGGAGTTAGGGATCATCTTCGACACGCCGGTAGCGCGCTTCGATGCGGTTGGGGCGAGTGTGCGCCGTAAGCTGCGACAGCATCCGGCGTTTCAGGGGCTGTTAAGAGGTGATGGAGCGTGCTGACCGGCCGGATAGGGTTCTGTGTATTTCAATGCCATACTGTTAAACAGAAGGCGCAGGTGTTGCTTTCAAGCGGAGGATCTCGGCCTCCAAATTGGCCTGGTATGTAGCATCGGGATACATGATGCGATTATCCATGATCAGCATACTTCGTAATACCTGTATAGCCGCCCACAGTAGTCCAACAACTGACCCTGACACTAGTAGTTGTGTCTGAGGAGTAAAGATCGCTGGAGCGATTATCGCCCCACCGAGCACTAGGAGTTCGATGCCGGCACTCATCAGGAACAACATCAGACTCAGGGCGATGCCATGCAATAGATAGATTTGTCGCTCCGTCGGTGATGCCGTCAATTTAAGCAAAGTAGCGAGATCCGCTTCTCGCCGTTGCAGGCGACTCTGTTGCTGGCGAGCACGTCGACGCGCCGGCCACGCAAAGAGAACCTTACTGAGATAATTGGCGATCACGCCACCAATTATCGAGATGGTAATTGTGGGCCAGTCCATAAGGATTACTTCTCCTCATCCTGCTTGGTTTGCTGAGTTCGCACGCGCTGCTACGCCGTATGTAGCGATTCTACACACATCCCCTTTCGCCCGCCAGCTTGGCAGAATCGGTGCGTCTGGAGTTGGAGGCTGTTCGCTACCTAGTGTCGCCAACCCTCAGCTTCTGCCGGTAGTCTCGGATCACGCTAGCGCTGTAAAGGGCGTGGCGGAGGTGTTGCCATACCCGAAACTTTGCCGCAGCGCGCCTTCCGGTGCGTGGCTGGTGGGCCGCAGGAGTTGGTTCGCCCCTGTCTCTTATGCGGATCATTCCCCTGTACCAACTGGTTGGCGCGTACGCCAATGTTGCGCCTGACCCCAAGCCCAACTACACTAAATCCACCAATGGAGCCTAGCCCGAGCCACTAACCACTGACGTGCGGAAGAGCTGCCACAGTCCGTAGTACGCACTCGCTTGGTCTAAGTCGAGATCCGCCCCGAGCATCCGTAGCCCAATGTAACCGACGTAATAACCCAGGACGGCATGACCCAGAAGGTCGCACCGATGCTGCCCACCACGGCGGGGGTGCGGTGGGTCGCCGCGCACCCCAGTAGCCCGAGCAGTCCCAGCAGCCATAGGAGGGCGGTTCCCCACCCATTGTCGCCGACAATGGTCAGACCACGCCAATTGGTCAGCCCCTACTGCGTCACCCCGCCCCAAATCAGCCTCAGTCCCGTGCTGAACAGCATAACTTGGTAGTTCCCTACACGGAGCAGCATTGGATCTCCTAAGATTCAACGCGGAAGCCTGCTGGGTTTCAAGCTTCCGCGTTGAAGTTTAGCTAAGACTCTATGGTAGCGAGACGGTCCCGTAGGCGTATCACTGCGGTGCGGCATGAAAGTGTTTGATAATTTGGCCCCATGATAAATTCGCGAGCCAACTTCGGCTATACGACGTTACATAACAGCATTGCCGCTCGCCTAAGTCTCCTAAATACCCGATGTATCACTCACCGGTGTGGACTTCCAGTAGGAGATAGAGTCTGTTAATGATCCCCACACATCCGACGACTTGCTAGGGGTTGCCAGAGGTATACCGATGCTGTTAGCTCGCGGGCTCGGTTTAACCCTCCATCCGCGCATGGCCCAGACGAACCGGGAGCCAACGCCGCACGATCAGGGGTAACACCAGCAGTAGCAGCGAACCGGCTAGATAGAAGATCGTCAGGCTATAGGCCAGCTGCCCGGCGGCGGTCGATGCCGTACTCACGCCGTTACTCGCTCCGCTGCGCTCTAATTCGGTGCGATCAAGTGCCATGAGGTACTGCGGTAGCGTCACCATGCTGGTTACGAGTACCCAGCCAAGCAGGTAATACACCTGCACCCGGCGTTCATGCACCCAAAGCCAAGTGAGTAGTAGCCCGGCAACGAGCGGCGGGAAGGCAAACCAGCCCTCTCCCAAATTACGATTACCGAGACCTAACGGCCACCCTACCAGCGCCAGGCCAATGATGATGCCACTAAAGACGCTGATCCCGAGGCCAGGTCGTCCGCACTGCACCAGGCGTACTACGAGAGCCAGGGTGGTGCCGGTAACAAACCAGACACTAAACAAGGGAATGGCGGGCAAGAGCCAAGTCGTGGTCACTGGTGGGAGCACACCAATCCCCGTCAACACGGCCCAACTGCCGGCAATACTGAGTAACACCAACGCGAATCGATGCCAGCGCAGCGGGGCGGCCGTCAACAGGCCACCCAGCAGCAGCGTTCCGTACATCGTGAGCATGATTACGGCATCCATCGCAATCCTCCGTCTCTGTGCGTGCTATTTACGGCCTTAGCAAGCACTATGATCCTGGCAATTTCAGCGCGGGTGAACCACCTGGGCAGCCATTTCCCAGGTGGTTCGCCCGCGTTGCTCAACGGAACTGATCTAAGCCTAAGTCCTCCATGAAGGAGTAGGGTTGGGACTCGTCAATAAGTATACTCTGCACCGGTACATCTGACATGGCGCGGGCAGCTTCCTGACGGGCCAGCGTCCGTGTAATGTCTACTAAAAACACTCCGGATGCCACTTGTAGACTCGTATAC
>JALYUO010000816.1 GCA_030853735.1 Chloroflexota bacterium | reverse complement strand
GGTCAGCCCGGCCGGCGGGGATCAGGGCGTGCTGCGGCGGGCGCTGGCCGGGTTGCGCGTGCAAGCGACCGCCACCGATCTGCACGACGCGCTGGCCCTGGCCGCCGGGCTGGCTCCGGCCCAACCCGACCCCGAAGTGGTGGTCTATTCCGATGGGCGTTTCCCCGATCCGAGCCGCGACGGGCTGATCATCCCCGCGCCGCTGCAATTTGTGGCCGTGGGCACGCGCGGGGTCAACGTGGCCCTGGTCGCCCTCAGCTTGCGCCGCAACGCCGCCACCCTGAGCCTGTTTGCCGAGGTGCTGAACGCGGGCGATACGGCGGTGACGCGCCGGCTGGACATCGAACTGGACGGCGTGGCCTGGGCTGGGCGCAGCCTCACCCTGCCGCCGGGCGTGAGCCAGACGGTGCTGTTCGATGAGGTGCCGCCGGCCACCGGGCAGGTTCACGCGCATCTGGCGGGCAGTGACGACTTGGCCGCTGACGACGATGCCTGGACGGTCAACCGGGCGGCGGACCCGGTGCCCGCGCTGCTGGTGAGCGACGGCAACCGCTTCCTGCAAAACGCGCTGGTCTTGCTGCCCAATGTGAGCCTCAGCCGCAGCGCGCCCGCCGAATATAGCTCCGACCTGACCGCCACGCTCACCGTGTTTGACCGGGTGGTGCCGACCGGCACGCTACCGTTGGGCAATCTCTTATTCATCGCCCCGCCGCGCTCAACGGCGCTGTTTGATGTGAACGGCAGCCTCAGCGAGCCGGCTCCTACCCTGCCGCCGCCCCTGGTGGGCAACGACGGCAACCCCGCGCCCGACCCGATCTTGCGCTATACCGACCTGACCAATCTGCACGTCGCGCAGGCGGCGCGCATCGAACGCACCGCCTGGGCGCGCACGGTGGTCGGCAGCGCGGGCGGGCCGCTGATCCTGGCCGGGGAGACGGAGGGCCGCCGCGTGGTCATCGTGGCTTTCGACCTGCACGACAGCGACCTGCCCTTGCAGACCGACTTCCCCTTGCTGATCCGCAATCTGGTCGGCTATCTGTCGCCGGACAGCGTGGGCGGGCTGGCGGTGAGCGTGCCGCCGGGCGCGCCGGTGACGCTGGCGGCGGATGCCAATGAGGGCGTGACCCGCCTGAGCGTGAGTGGGCCGGACGGCGCACCGTTGGCCGACTATGCCGTGCAGCCCGGTGCAACGCGCTTCCCGTTCAGCGCGACCACGCAGCCCGGCCTGTATGTGGTGGGCCAATGGGCCGGGGCGACCGAAGTGCGGCGCGAGGGCTTCACGGTCAACCTGTTCTCGCCTGACGAAGCGCGCCTGTTGCCGGTGGCGGCCCCGGCCTTGCCGGTCGCCCGCCGGGCCGGCGCTACCGTGCCGGCGGAACCGGCCCGCGCCGAGTGGTGGCCGTTCGCCGCCCTGTTGGCGCTGGTGGTGCTGGTGGCCGAATGGCTGCTCACCCACCGCCTGGGCCTGCGTCGCCTGGGCCAACGCCTGCGCCGTCGCCAGGAGGATCCGCTTGCCCATTCGTGAGTTCCAGCCGGACGATTACCCGGCGGTGCGCGCCTTGTGGGAGCATCTCGCCATGTACCGCCCGGCGATGGACACGCCCGCCATGCTGGCCGGCTGCGTCGCCCGCAACCCCGGCCTGTTCCTGCTGGCCCCGGACCCTGCCGCCCCGGCGCGCATCGTGGGCACGGTGATCGGCACCTTTGACGGGCGGCGGGCCTATCTCTATCATGTGGCCGTTCATCCCGACTATCGGCGGCACGGCTACGGGCGGGCGCTTGTCCGTGCCGTGCTGGACCGCCTATGGGCCGCCGGCGCGCCCAAAGTCACCCTGCGCGTGGCCGCCGCCAACGCCGGGGCCATCGCCTTCTACCAGTCGCTGGGCCTGCTGCCCGACGCTGCGGTGCTGGGGATGAGCGTGGAGCGGGGGCTGTGACGCGGCGGCGGCTGGTCCTGGCTTGCGTGGTGGCTCTTGCCGGCGCGTGGGCGATCTGGCCTGTTCCGCAACGGCATGATCCGGTGGTTGGGGCGGATGGCAATATCTATCAGGCGGAGGTGTATCCTGTCCCGTTATATCCGAACGCACAGGCGGTCCACACCACAGCGCGGCCCTTAGCGCAAGCCACCCTGACGCAGCCCTTGCTGCGTTATAACACCGATGCGTTTAAGGGCAGCCTGGATCAAGCGACCCTGTTTGTGACCAATGCGCCTGCCGAGGCCGTCCAGGATTACTATCGGCGGCTCATGCCGCCCTACGGGTGGCGACCGTATCACCCCCAACGCGCTTGGGTAAGTGGGTTTACCTATGGCTATCATGCGCCTGATTACCCATCTACCTATCTGAACCTAGAAGTCCGCACCAGTGCCGGCCCCAGTGGGCAGACGAATGTCGAAATAGATTTTTTCGGATCGGACACCGACCACACCGATTGGCAGACCTATTGGACGGCTCCGCATACGCCGGTCCCTACGCCGTGAACGTTTCGGCGGCGTTGTGGGGTATTGTAGGCGGCGGGGTTACCCGGCGCTGGGCGGGGACGGACCGGCCACGAATGGGGCCACGAATACACGAATGCGGGAGGGGCTAACGCCCCACATAAC
>JALYUO010000812.1 GCA_030853735.1 Chloroflexota bacterium | reverse complement strand
GGCTGAAGCCGGCTACCAGTAGTAGGCTCAACAGCCCCACAGCGGCCAGCAGCGCCCAGCCAATAATACGTTTCGGCATAACGTTTCGCTCCTTCATGACCTGAATCGTTGTGAATAGGGGAGAGGTTTCGGTTTCTACCACTGAGGCTAGACCATGGGCCGCTATTGCGCTATTGGTTGTAGCTCGCCAACGGAGGGGTGCCCTTGCGATTATAGCAGTGGCACCGTGGGCTGTCAACTGGGCTGGGGCGGGCCGCCAGGGCCATTGCAGCGCAATGAGCACGGGCGACTAGAACTCGCCGCGACCGCTACGAAGCCCGCCTACGCGGGCTGGAGCGAGGACGGACCCGTTGCCGGTCGATCTGGTTGCGCCGGCTCCAGCCCGCGTAGGCGGGCTTCGTAGCGGTCGCGGCGAGTTCTAGTCGCCCGTGCTCATTGCGCTGCAATGGCTCTGGGCCAAGCGACCTCACCCCCCCCCTTCCCTACGCAGGAGGGGGGAGTGAGACGGACGATAAGCTGATCCCTACAATGACACGCATCATAGCGTAGACTCCCCCTTCCTGCGTAGGGAAGGGGGTTGGGGGGTGAGGTCGCTTGGTCCAATTCGCAAAGTGGGCTGCCAGGGGGATTGACGCGCAGGGGCCACTGCTGCTATAATCTAAATGGACAGTTTCCCTATAGCGGCGTGCATCTATAAGTGTGGTCCTGTGCTTCCCCCATGGCGGTGAGGCCGAGGGCCGAAAGGATACATTATGAACGATCCTGTGAATATTGAACCAACCGTAGAACCGGGTACACTCGACCGCATCATTCGCTTTGCCAGCGAAGACTTGGCTCGCAGCCTTGACCGCCGCAGTTTCCTCAAGCGGGCCAGTACGGGCGCGTTCCTGTTCATGGCGGCAGTTGCCACCGGGCGCGGCCTGAGCCATCCGGCGAAAGTCAGCGCCGCAGAGTCGAATCCGCTCGTCCCCCCGAAGGTGCCGCTGATCTCGTGCTCGCCGCCCGGTCCCTACTGCAATAACGGCAACGGCGCTCTGAGCGGCTGCAACGGCGCGCACTGCTTCGATCACCTCAGTAACGGCCAACTGGTGCAATGCCGGCTCTATTATACCTACTATCCGGGCGGCTGTTGGACTTCAGGCAGCGGCAGCAGTGCTTGGACCTGCTGTGACTGTCAGTGTACAAACGGGGTCACCTGTGGCTGCGCGCAGTTATCCGGTACGCCCAGCCCGTTGCCGTTCGCACCGGACAGCAAGGGCCACTAAGCCCGCGCCGGCGGCGATCAGCCCGTCGGCAAGTGCAAAGTGACGCGGGTGCCCTGCTCAGGGGTGCCCGCGACGGCCAACGTGCCACCGACCACGGCCAGCAGCGTGCTATGCAGGGCTAGGCCGTGGCCGCTGCCGTGCGAGGTAGCGCCGTTTAGCCCGATCCCATCGTCTTCCACCATCAGGTCCAGTCCACCAGCGGTGTAGAACCCGATCCGTAGGTGTAGCGGGCGGTCGCCCACGGTGGGGCGGGCGTAGCGTGCGGCGTTGCGGACGGCTTCGCGGGCGGCGTAGAACAGCACCTCGGCGATCAACGGCGGCAACGCCCGCCCGCACGTAGCCGCCGCCGGAGCCACCTCCCACGCCACGCTGTCGAACGCGCCCGGCCACTCATCACTCACACTTTGCCGCAGCGCATCCACCAGGCCCAGGAGCGCGACCGCCGGCGCGGTGCCGGTCGGCAGCACATCATCGTGCAACACACGGCGGGCGCGGCGGTCCAGCACACCCGACTCGGCTAGCCGCCGTCGTTGCAGAGCAATTAGCCGCCCAGCCAGCGCCGCGCTCACTCCATTGTCAATCAGCCGCTCCCCACTGGCCGCCGCCGCGCTCACCCACAGCGCGCCGGTGCCTTCCCCACCCACAAGGCAGGCTGTAGCTTCTCCTTATCTTCCACCAGCAAAATCTGTAACATACCCCGATCATGCGGCGAAAGCGCCGCACTGTCACGCACTCAGGTGCGACTCCAGCGGCGCTCCAGCCGTGGTCTGCGGGCGGGCGGCGTGCTAAGATGGCGTAGCGCGTAATGCGGGGGTAACGCAGTAGCAGCGCACGGCGTGCGCGGGGCGGCGGGCAATAGGGCTGTTGACACCGGGCATAGGGGTGGTGGTAGACAGGGTCAAGGCAGGCAACGGGGAGTGGCATGGAATCTCATGGCCTGTCAGCGCGGGCCTCCGGCCACACGCTGGCCCGCCGTTGCCTGCCGCTGTCCCGCCCGGAACGATCTCTCCCCAGCCACGGTGCCCTGCCGGCCGCGCACACGCCGTGCGCTGCTACAGCGGCGCTCCGGCTGAGGGGTTACGAAGAACCGACTGTTCTACGGCTCGTTATATATGTGGGCCAGTGAATGCGGCTTTCCACCCGGTCCGCTCTTGCGGTATGTGCGCTGATTAAGCTGTTTTGGCGTAATTTGTCATAATAAGGAGGATCGGCATGGCGGATAGCTGGGGTCGCCGCTTGGTGCGCGCCGGGGGCAGCGTGGGGCGTGCCTATCTTGCAGTCTGGCTGCTAGGCTGGCTGGGGCTACAGATCGCGCCGCAACGGTCGGGGCCAGGGGCGTTGGCCGAGGTGTTCGCGCCCTATTTGGCGTTGGGGCCGTTGGTGCTGGGGCCATTGCTGTGGCGGCGGGGCGGGCTGCGGACGCGCGGGGCGTTGGGCGTGTGCCTGGCGTTGGCGGTGGGCTACTGGACCCCGGAGCTACGCGCGGCTCCTGCGCCGCCCCCGCCGCGCACGCCCACGCTGACGGCGATCA
>JALYUO010000187.1 GCA_030853735.1 Chloroflexota bacterium | reverse complement strand
GGCGCGCCGCGTGCCCGCCGCCGTCCCGTTCCTGCTGGCCTGGGCGGCCGCGCCCGCCGTCGCCTATTGGATCAGCCAGCGCCAGCGCGCCACCGTCCGCCCCTTGCGCGCCGACGAGCAGGCGGATTTGCGTCGTTGGGCGCGCGGCACTTGGCGCTATTTCGAGCAAACGGTCGGCCCAGCGGATGGGTGGCTGGCTCCCGACAACTACCAGGAAGCGCCGACGGGCATACTGGCCCGGCGCACCTCGCCCACCAACCTCAGCTTATCGTTGCTGGCGACCCTCGCGGCGCGGCACTTCGGCTATCTGAGCCTCGGTGCCTGGGCGGCGCGGCTTGACGCGCAACTGAGCGGCATGGAGCGGCTGGAACGGCTGCATGGGCACTTCTATAACTGGTATGACACGGCCACCGGCGCGCCGCTGACCCCCCGCTACGTCTCGACGGTGGATAGCGGCAATTTGGCCGGCCATTTGGTCGTGCTGCGCCAGGGCTGCTTGGCGCGGCTGGATGCGCCGCTGTTCGGCCCGGAAACGCTGGACGGGTTGGCCGACACGGCGCTGGGGCTGACGGCGGCGCTGACCGCCGCGAGCCAAGCCGGCGCAGTGGGCGACGCACCGGCGTTAGCGGGGGCTATCACTGCCTTCCACGCGGCGCTCGCTGTATCCCCGTCGGATCTGCCGGCCTGGGTGGCGTGCATCGCCGCGCTAGAGCAGCACGCGGGCGCAGTGACGGCGGCGCTGGCCGAGCTCGCGCCTGACCCGGCGCTGGGCGACTTGCACGAGTGGGTGGGCACGCTGACAACGCAGGTGGCGGGCTATGCGGCGGATGGTGCGGCCTTGTTGCCGTGGGTGGGGCTGTTGGCTACGCCACCGCCGGGCCTGAGCGGGTTAGCCGAGCGGTTGTTGGGCGAAGCCTTTGCCAGCGATCCCGTATGGGTGGGACCCCTGTCGGCGGACGCGCCGCCGCCGGTTTGGCCCACCCCGTCGCCCGCAGGCAACCTGATCTGGTGCGCCCACCGCCTGCCCGCCATCCGCCGGATGCGCCAAGCCGTGCGCGAACAGGGTTTTGATATGGCAACCGAGCAGGCCGCGCTGGTCTGGTTCGACGAGTTGCACGACAGCCTGATGACGGCTTGGACGGCCAGCGAAGTGCTGGTCCGCCGCATCCGTGACTTGGCCGCGCGGGCCCATGCGTTGAGCGTCGGCACCGACTTCGGCTTCCTCTACGATCCGCAGCGCAAACTGTTCGCCATCGGCTACAATGTCACCGAGGGTCGGCGCGATGCGTCGTATTATGATCTGTTGGCCTCCGAAGCGCGGCTGGGCAGCTATTTGGCCGTGGCGCGTGGCGCGGTCGCGCCGGACCACTGGTTCCACCTGGGCCGCGCCCTCACCGCCGTCGGCGACAGCCAGGCGCTGGTCTCCTGGACGGGCACCATGTTCGAGTACCTGATGCCCAACCTAGTGATGCCGGTCTTCCCGAACACGCTGCTGGACCAGACGAGCCGCGTGGTGGTGGCGGCCCAGCAAGCATACGCCCGGCAACACGGCATCCCGTGGGGCATCTCCGAATCGGCCTACAATCGGCGCGATAGCGACCAGACCTACCAATACCACGCCTTTGGCCTGCCCAGCCTGGGCCTTAAACGCGGCCTGGATGCCGATCTGGTGGTGGCTCCTTATGCGACGATGCTGGCGCTGGGCGTAGACGCACCCGCCGCCGTCACCAACCTGCGCCGCCTCGCGGCTGCCGGCTTGGTGGGGCGCTACGGCTTCTACGATGCCATAGACTACACCGCCGGGCGCAACGAAGCCGACCAAGCTCTCCCCCCAGTCCCCGCCCCTAAAGGGGGCGAGATCCCCCGTCGTCAAGCCGCACGCGCCCGTCGCCAATTCGCAATCCGCAATCCGCAATCCGCAATCGAGCTCCGCCGTCGCCAAGCCGCAAGGCGCGATCCGCAATCCGCAATCGGAGGCGCGATTGTCCGCACCTACATGGTCCACCACGCGGGCATGAGCCTGCTGGCGCTGGATAATGCGCTGCACGCAAACCCTTTGCCCGCGCTGTTTTTGGCCGATCCGCTGATGCAGGCGGTGGATCTGTTGCTGCAAGAGCGCATTCCGCGCCAGACCCCCTTGACCCAGCCACCAGATGCCGCCGCGACACTAGAGCGCCCCGACCGCCAGCCCGGAGTGGCCGATGCGCCCGGTGATGAGGTGATCCGCTTCGACACTGCCGCCACACCGCAACCATTAGCGCATCTGCTGTCGAACGGCGAGTACAGCGTGGTGCTAACCAATAGCGGCGGCGGCTATAGCCAGTGGCGACGCGCGGGCACCGATACCGTTATTGCGGTCACCCGCCGGCGAGACGACGCGACGCGCGATAATTGGGGCAGCTTTTGCTATCTGCGCGATGTGCGCGAAGGGCTGCTGTGGTCGGCGGGCTACGCGCCGGTCGGCGGTGCCGTGACCGGCTACGGCGGCGAGTGGCTGCCCGGCTACGGCGCGTTCTGGCGGCGCGACGGCGCTATTGAAACCTACACCCACGTCTTAGTCAGCCCCGACGACGATGTGGAGTTGCGCCAGATCACGCTGACCAATCGTTCGATGCGCCCGCGTGAAATCGAAGTGACCAGCTATGCTGAGGTAGTGCTGGCTCCCGCCGCCGCCGACTTGGCCCACCCAGCCTTCCAGAAGCTATCCATCGAGACGGCCTTTGTGCCGGAGCATGAGGCGCTGCTGGTCACGCGCCGCCCGCGTAGCCCCGGCGAAGCCACGCCCTGGTTGATGCACGTTTTAAGCGTCGAAGGCGATGTGCGCGGCGCGGTAGAATACGAGACCGACCGCGTGCGCTTCCTGGGCCGCGGCCACGACCCGCAGCAGCCGGCCGCGCTGGCGGCAGGTGCCGGCCCGTTGAGTGGCACGGTGGGCGCGGTACTGGACCCGATCATCAGCCTGCGGCGGCGGGTGCGTCTAGCCCCCGGCGCGGTCGCCCGCCTGACTTTCGCCACCGGTATCGCCGAGACGCGCGCAGCGGCGTTGGCGCTGGCCGACCGCTATGATGATCCGACGGGCGGGCGGCGCGCTATGCGCTTGGCCGCGACGTATGCCGGCATCCAACTGGCGGCGCACGACTTGACCCCGGCTGCCGCGATGCGCGCCATCCGCTTGGCGGGGCGAGTCCTGTTCCCCAGTCCGGCCTTGCGGCCGTTGCCCGATCTGCTGGCGCGCAACACGTTGGGCCAGTCGGGGCTGTGGGCCTACGGCATCTCCGGCGATCTGCCCATTCTGCTGCTGCGCCTGAGTGATCCGGCCCAGTTGCCGCTGGTGCGTGCGGTGGTGCAGGCGCACGATTACTGGCGCGACCTTGGCCTGCGGGTGGATCTGGTGATCCTCACCGAATATAGCGAAGGCTATATGCAGCCGGTGCAGGACACCGTGCAGGCGGCGCTGGCCCACAGCCCTGCGGCCGCCCGCCGCGATCAGCCGGGGGGCATCTTCCTGTTGCGGGCCGCCGCCCTGCCCGATGCCGACCGTATCCTGCTCTCCACAGTCGCCCGCGTGGTCTTGCTGGGCCGCCGCGGTTCCCTCAGCGCGCAACTGCACCGCATGGATCCCATCCTGCCGGCCGTGGGCCGTGGGCCGTGGGCCGTGGGCCGTGGGCAGTCGGCCGTGGGCCGTGAGAACAACGAGGCTTCAACTCAGCACGCAGTCGGTAGTACGAATACTCAGGTTCTAACTCAGAACTCAGAACTCAGAACTCAGAACTCGGCGCAATTCCCGAATGGGCGCGGCGCGTTCAGCGCCGATGGGCGTGAGTACAGGATTCACCTGGGCGCGGGTGAGTGGACCCCCGCGCCGTGGGGCAATGTGCTGGCGAACCCGGAGTTCGGCACGCTGGTCTCGGAAAGCACGGTCGGCAGCACCTGGAGCGTCAATAGCCGCGAAAACCGGCTCACCCCCTGGTCCAACGATCCGGTGAGCGATCCACCGAGCGACATCCTCTATTTGCACGATGCCGACGACGGGGGACTCTGGTCGGCCACGCCGCTACCGATCCGCGACGATGCGCCCTACATCGTGCGCCACGGCCAGGGCTACACCGTCTACGAGCATACGACGCAGGGTATCGGCAGTGCGTTGACGCTGTTCGTGCCGCCCGACGCGCCGTTGCGGATCGCATGGCTGACCCTGCACAATCCCGGCCCGACCACACGGCACCTCAGCGTCACGCAGTATATCGAGTGGGTGCTGGGCGTGAACCGCGATCCGTCGGCCCGCTTTGTGATCAGCGCCTGGGACGCGGATAATCAGGCGCTGCTGGCGCATAATCCCTATAACAATGAGTTTGCCGGGCGCTTGGCTTTCCTGGCCGTCCTAACCCCTACCGCTGGGGCCGATCTCTCCTACACCGCCGACCGCGCGGCGTTCCTGGGCCGCAACACGCCCCTGACCCGCCCTGCCGCGCTTGCCGGCGCGGCAGACCGGCTGGATGGGCAGATGGGCGCGGGCCTGGACCCATGTGCGGCCATCCGCGTGCCGCTGGAACTTGCGCCCGGCGCAACGGTCGAAATCGCTTTCGCGCTAGGCGAAGTGGCCGACGCAGCGGCGCTGGCTCCACTAGTGGCCGCTTGGCGGGTGCCCGGCGCAATCGCCGCCGGCCTCGCGGCGACCCGCGCCCAATGGGACGACCTGCTGGGCACCGTGCAAGTGCAGACCTCTGACCCGGCCCTGAACCTGATGCTCAACGGGTGGCTGCTCTACCAAGCGTTGGTATGCCGCATCTGGGCGCGTAGCGCGTTCTACCAGGGCGGCGGGGCATACGGCTTCCGCGACCAGTTGCAGGATGTGATGGCGCTGGTCCATGCCGCCCCTGCATTGACCCGCGCCCAGATCGTGCGTGCTGCCGGGCGGCAATTCCCCGAGGGCGATGTGCAGCACTGGTGGCACCCGCCGACCGGGCGCGGCGTGCGGACCCGCTTCTCCGACGATTTGCTGTGGCTGCCGTTCGTCACCGCGCATTACATCGAAACAACCGGCGACTGGAGCGTGCTGGACGAACAACAGCCGTTCCTCATTGCGCCGCTGCTGAAACCGGGCCAGGAGGATGCCTATCTCGACCCCGGCACCAGCTCCGACAGCGCCACCGTCTACGAGCATTGCGTGCGCGCTTTGCAGCACGGCAACACACAAGGCGCGCACGGTTTGCCGCTAATGGGCGGCGGCGACTGGAACGACGGCATGAACCGCGTCGGCATCGAAGGCCGCGGCGAGAGTGTGTGGGTGGCTTGGTTCCTGGCCGCGACGCTGGACCATTGGGCCGCCGTTGCTACGCAGCGCAACGACGAGGAACGGGCCGCTTGGTGCCGCGCCGAACACGACCGGCTACAAAGCATCATGACGGCAGCCGCCTGGGACGGCGCGTGGTTCCGCCGCGCCTACTTCGACGACGGCACGCCGCTGGGGTCGCAGGCTAATATCGAGTGCCGCATTGACTCGATTGCCCAGTCCTGGGCCGTGCTGTCAGGCATCAGTGACCCGGATCTAGCGCGGCAGGCCATGGTCGCCCTCGACACGCAACTGATCCAGCGCAACACTGGCTTGGTGCTGTTGCTGACCCCGCCGTTTGATCAGACCCCGCTCGATCCCGGCTATATCAAAGGGTATCTGCCCGGTGTGCGCGAAAACGGCGGCCAATATACCCATGCCGCGATCTGGGCGGGCTGGGCTTTCGCCGCCCTGCGTGACGGCGACCGCGCCTATGAAGTCTTTACCCTGCTCAACCCCATCCACCACACGGTTGATGCCGCCGCCGTGGACCGCTACAAGGTGGAGCCGTATGTGATCGCCGCCGATGTCTATGCCCACCCGCAGCACCTGGGGCGCGGCGGGTGGACCTGGTATACCGGCTCGGCGGCCTGGATGTACCGCCTGGGCCTGGAAGCGATCCTGGGCATCACGCGCGCCGGCGCGGCGCTGGTGATCGACCCGACCATTCCGCCGGCCTGGCCCGGCTTCCGCGTGGCCTATCGCTACGGTGCGGCCACCTACACGATCCAGGTGGATAACGCCGCCGGGATCGGCCACGGGGTCGCTGCCCTGAGCGTAGACGGCACCTCCCAGCCCCCCGGCCCTATCCCGCTGGACCCTGCGCCGGGCGATCATGCCGTGCTGGTGTGGCTCGGCGCGCCCCGCAAAACGTAAGTAACGGCGGGGGCGCGGGCGGCAAGTGTAGGCGGGTGGCCGCAAGGTGAGTCGTAGGGTGTCGTCGCGCCCGCTGGTGCGCTGTCCCGCTGGCTCGGTAGCCGCTTGGCTGCCCCGACCGTAGGCCGGCGCGCAGCACACGGACTGCAACGGGGCGCAACGAGGTCGCTGCCCAGCAACCCGGACGGCGCACCGTCGGGCGCGACTACCCCTCCGCCCACAACATAATCCCGCCCGCCGATCTCGACTGCACAAGTACCCTCCTCCAGTTTTCGCGCTATCCGGCGATCCACTAGGCTGCATTGTTACAAAATTAAAATCTTCGTGTTCTTCGCGTCATCGCGGTGCAACTCGTCCTTATACCCGGCTGTCAGCCAGGGCAATTGCATCTAAATTGGCACGGGCGACTGGAACTCGCCGCTACCGCTACGAAGCCCGCCTACGCGGGCTGGAGCCGGGGCCGATCGTAGATCCGCCGTTTAGGACGGAGCCGGTCGCCCCCGCCGCCCGGTTTGCCTAGCGCCAGCCCGCGTAGGCGGGCTTCGTAGCGGTAGCGGCGAGTTCCAGTCGCCCGTCCCCCGGCTCCTGCGCTAATTTAGATGCAATTGCCCTGAGCTGTCAGCTACCCCTATTGACAGCACCAGCAGGCGGTGTTATACTCATCTTGAAAGATTTCAGAAAACTCTTGTCTCTTTCAGAATAGAGTAGCAGATGAGTACGTCACGGCCTAACTTAGGACAGGTCGCCCGCCAAGCCGGAGTATCACCGGCCACGGTGTCGCGCGTACTCAACAACACCACTCCGGTCAGCGAGGGCATCCGCAGTCGCGTCCTCAGCGCCGTCAGCGCGCTGGGCTATCTGCCGCCCGCCGGGCGTAGTGGGCCGGGGATCAGCAGCGGGCTGATCGCCTTTGTGATCAGTGACATTCTGAACCCCTTCTTCCCCGAAATGGTGCGCGCCGTGGAAGAAGATGCCGCCGCCGCCGGCCTGGGCTTGCTGCTGTGCAACACCGGCGAAGACAAAGAGCATGAGCAGCGCACGCTGCGCCTGCTGGCCGAGCGCCCGGTGGCCGGCATCATCGTCTGCGCTTCGCGGCTCAATAGCGCCGATCTGGTGGCCTTGCACGAGCGCCGCCAGACCCCGATGGTGGTGATCAATCGTCGGTTGGATCATCCGACGATCCCGAATATCATTGTGGATTTCGAGAGCGCGACCTATCGGGCCACGCGCCATCTGCTGGATCTGAACCATAGCGAAATCGCCTATCTGGCCGGCGCAGGCAACTCGGATGCCTCGCAGGCCCGGCGGCGCGGCATTGAAAAGGCGCTGGCTGAAGCCGGTTTGCGGCTACGCCCCGAATGGTGTCCCACCACGTTTCCGAACGTGGACGGCGGGTTCCAGGCCATGAGCGCGCTGCTGGCGCAGGGGGCCGGGTCGCGGCCCACAGCGGTGCTGGCCTATAACGACGTGCTGGCGTTGGGCGCATTGCACGCCATCCGGGTCTACCACTTGTGCGTGCCCAGCGACATTTCCGTGGTGGGTTTTGATGACATCGCCATGGCCGTCCATGCCAATCCGCCGCTGACGACTATCGCGCAACCCAAGCAGCGCATGGGCAAATTGGCGATGCAACTGCTACTCCAGATGGTGCGCGATCAACCGGTGCCGGGCGAGGGTTATACCCTGGTGGATAGCCCATTGATCGTGCGGCAATCCACCGCACCGCTGAACGTCCCCCGCCCGGACTAACTTGCCGTACACGGCGCACTGTCCCTACCTCGAAAGGAGGTGATGAGTCGGCAGCTACTGATATTCATTGGGCGCGATCCCAACGCGGCAAAGCAACCCCGCACGGCTACTTATCGGGCCATCGTCGGACCATAGTCAAACCATAGGAGGAAAGCTGTGAACCATAAACGTCTAATGACCTCGGCGGTCACGCTCTTGATGGGCGTATCCTTCCTGACGGCCTGCGGTACGGATACCGCCACCCCGACCGTTGTCGGCACCGGCAGCACCGGCAGCACCGGCACGAGCGACTCCAGCGGGCTGCCCAAACTCGCCAAGAAAGACACCTATACGGTCGGCTTCTCGCAGACCGTCAGTGACAACCCCTGGCGCTTGGCTGAGACCAAGAGTATGCAGGATGAAGCCGCCAAGCGCGGCTGGAAGATCATCGTGACCGATGCCGGTGGCTCGGCGGCCAAGCAGGTGGCCGATGTGGATACGCTGATCGCGCAGAAAGTGGACGCGATCTTCCTGGCCCCGCAAGAAGAGAAGCCGCTGGTGCCCGCCGTCATGAAGGCCAAAGCCGCCGGCATCCCGGTGATCCTGCTGGACCGCACGGTGGACCAGACCCAGGCGCAGGGCGGCCGCGACTACGTGACCTTTATCGGCTCGGACTTTGTCGAAGAAGGCAAGCGCACCGCCGAATGGCTGATCAAAAAGACCGGCGGCAAGGCCACCATCATCGAACTCGAAGGCACCACCGGCGCGTCGGCAGCCACCGACCGCAAAACCGGCTTTGACAACGCGATCAAAGCCGAGGCCGGCATGAAAATCGTGGCCTCGCAGACCGGCGACTTCAACCGCGACAAGGGCCGCCAATTGATGCAGACGCTGCTCACCGCGCACCCCGATGTCACGGCGGTCTACGCCCACAACGACGAAATGGCGGTCGGCGCGATCACCGCGCTGGAAGCCGCCGGCAAAAAGCCGGGCACCGATGTGATCGTCGTGTCGGTGGACGGCGAGAGAGATGGACTGCAAGCGATCATTGACGGCAAACTGGGCGCCACCACCGAGTGCAACCCGCGCTTCGGCCCCAAAGCCTTCGATACGCTCGTGGCCTACGCCGCCAATCCGGCCTCGGTGCCGGCCAAGATCATCAACCCTGACCGGTTCTTCGACTCGACCAACGCTCAAGAGAACTTGGCCGGCTCGTACTAACCCTTTGGATCGGCGCGTCTCCGCTTGGTGACGCGCCGGTCCGACCGGGTGGGAC
>JALYUO010000767.1 GCA_030853735.1 Chloroflexota bacterium | reverse complement strand
GATCTACACCACCACGCTCTACAACCGCACGCAGACCACCACGCACTTCCTGTTGAGCAGCGGCGGCAATACCTGGACGGCCAATGTGACTCCCTACGATAGTGGCCCGTTGGCTCCCGACGCGGCGGTGCCGGTCACGGTCAGCCTGAGCATTCCCGCCGAAGCGCCGTCGGGCAGTTCGGACACGGTGACGATCACGGCCACCGGCACGTTGAGTGGCTGCCAGGTGTTTGCCACCGCCGAGTTCACCGGCCTGTACGGCAACACCGTGACCCGCGCCCGGCTGCCTCTGGCCCGCGAACGCCACGCGCAAGCCGACTTCCCGGCCAACGGGCGGGTCTACCTGCTGGGCGGCATCGGCGGCGGCGGCACGGCGGATCTGCCCATCGCCGAGTACGATCCGCGCGCCGATAGCTGGACCGCGCGCAATTCCCTGGTGCGCGGCGTGTTCAACGTCGGGGCGGCCACGCTGGGCAACACGATTTATGTGCCCGGTGGCTTCGACGGTAATGCGGCCGTCAACCTGCTACAAACCTACCAGCCGGCCACCGATGCCGTGGGGGTGGTGAGCAGCGACCCGTTGCCGGCCCCACGGTACGGCGCGGGTGTGGTCGCCCTCAACGGCATCCTCTATGTCATCGGCGGCTCCGACGACATCACGGCCACCCAGACGGTGTTCGCCTATAACCCCGCCGCCGCCGCCGGGGCGCGCTGGGTGCAGCGGGCCGCTATGCCCACGCCGCGCGTAGCCTTCAGCGTGGTCACGCTCGACGGGCGCATCTATGCCCTCGGCGGTATCGCCAACTATAGCCACCCCGCCGACTTGGCAACGGTGGAGGTCTACGACCCAGCGACCGATGCGTGGAGCGCCGCGCCCCCGTTGCTGACGGCGCGCGGTGGCCTGGCCGCCATCGGCGTAAACAGCAGCCAAGCGTGTGGCGGCGCGCTGTATGCCTTTGGCGGCGGCTGGTATACGCCGTTGGCAACCACCGAACGCTATGACGTGGCGACCGGCACCTGGACGGCCTCCACGCCCTTACAAGGGGCACGGCGCAGTCTGGCGGCGAGTTACGCGAGTAACGGCAACCTGCTGCTGATCACCGGCGGCTTCAGCGACGTGGGCACCGTCTCCAACTTGGTGGACGCGCTGCACTGTGGCGGCAACGGCCCCGCCCCCACCCCCACGCCGGTCGGCGGCCTGCCCACGCCTACGCCGATCCCCTGTGCCGGGCGCTTCAGCGACGTAGGGCCGAGCGACTACTTCTACCGCGCGGTGAGCGATCTGGCTTGCCGGGGGGCCATCGGTGGCTACAGCGACAGCACGTTCCGGCCCTACAACGTGATGAGCCGCGCGCAACTCAGCAAGGTGGTGGTGCTGGGCGAAGGTTGGACCATTGACACGAGCGGCGGGTCGCATTTTGTGGATGTGCCGCCGGGCAGCACGTTCTATCCCTACATCGAAACGGCTTTCCACCACGGCATCGTGAGCGGCTATAGCGACGGCACCTTCCGCCCCAGTAACCCGGTCAGCCGCGCCCAGATCGCCAAGATCGTGGTCAGCGCCGCCGGCTGGCCGCTGGTCACCCCGCCCGCCGGCCATTTCAGCGATGTGCCGCCGGGCAGCACGTTCTACCCGTTCGTGGAGACGGCCGTCGATCACGGCATCTTGAGCGGCTACAGCGATGGCACCTTCCAGCCCAACAATCCGGCGCTGCGCGGCCAAGTGAGCAAGATCGTGGACCTAGCGTTGGTCCAGCAATAGGGAGATCTCTGGCCCCATGGACACCGCTAAACAGCTGACCAGCGTCACCGTGGCCGAAGCGCTGGCCCATATCCTCGCCCATTTCGCGCCATTGCCGACGGAGCCGACCCCGCTGGAGGACGCGCTGGGCCGCGTGCTGGCCGCAGACATCGCGGCGGACGTGGACAACCCGCCGTTCGCCAATTCCTCGATGGACGGCTATGCGGTGCGTGCCGCCGACACTATCGGAGCCGACCGCGCCGGCCCGCGCCCACTGCGCGTGATCGGCAACGTAGCGGCGGGCTATGTGGCGGCGGCGACCGTCGGGCCGGGCGAGGCGCTGCGGATCATGACCGGCGCGCCTCTGCCGCCGGGAGCCGACGCAGTGATCCGCTTCGAGGACACCAGCGAGGGCGACGCGATCAACAGGGGTGCCCCACACGCCGCCAACCGTCCCGACCCCCGCAAAGCCGCGTGGCGCGCCGAAAGCGGCACCAGCACAGTGCAACTCTACGCCGCCGTGCAGCCGGGCGACAGCGTGCGGCCCGCCGGCGAGGACTACCGCGCCGGGCAAATGGTCCTGGCACGCGGCACCGTGATCCGTCCTTTCGAGATCGCGCTGCTGGCGGCGGTGGGCCGGGCCACGGTGTTGACCCACCGCCGCCCGCGCGTGGTGATCCTGGCGACCGGCGACGAACTGGTGGAGCCGGGCGCGTCGTTGGGGCCGGGCCAGATCCGCAACAGCAACAGCCTCGGCTTGGCCGCCCAGGTGCAGGCGGCGGGCGGCCTCCCCATCGTGCTGGGCATCGCCCGCGACACGGTGGCAGCGTTGACGGCGTGCATCGCTGAAGGCATGGCCCACGCGCCCGACCTGTTTGTGTCGTCGGCGGGAGTCTCGGTCGGTGATTACGATATGGTCAAAGAGGTGCTGGACGCGGAGGGCACGATGCACTTCTGGCAGGTGCGGATGAAGCCGGGCAAGCCGTTGGCCTTTGGCGTGTTGCGCGGCGTGCCGGTGTTGGGGCTGCCCGGCAATCCGGTCTCGGCGCTGGTCAGCATGGAGCAGTTTGGCCGGCCCGCCATTTTGCAGATGCTGGGCCGCACCGCCCTAGCCCGCCCCACCGTCTCTGTGCAGGCCGACACAGCGATCCCCAACACATCTGGGCGCGACCACTACATCCGCGCCGTCGTCACCCGCGACGCGGCGGGCGGCTATCATGCCCGTAGCACCGGCGAACAAGGCTCCGGGATGCTGACCTCGCTCACCGGGGCCAACGCCATGCTGATCGTCGCCGCCCATCGCACGCTAGTACAAGCCGGCGAAACCGTGCCCGCGATCATGCTGGATTGGCCGGAGGATGTGTTCTGAGCGGGAAACGTGAAACGTGAAGCGTGAATACCTATACTACCGAACGGACGACAACACGGAGGCACGGAGACACGGAGATTTTGGCGAGCTGACTAGCCCAACCATGACCCCGTATTTTCACAACGAAAATCGTACGCAGCGCACGCAGCGAAGATTGAGCGGTGTCGTCCGTGCGCTATTCCGCAATCCGCAATCCGCAATCCGCAATCCGCAATCGCCTAGTGGCCCCAGTCGCGCGGATAGCGGAAATCCACGCCAGGGGTGCGCGAGCCGACTTTGGCGATGATCGGCATCATGCGCTTGTATTGCATCCCCTTGACGAGGCGCAACACGCGCGTCACCAGCGCCTCAGCAAAGCCCAACTCGATCACCCGCGACGCATCCATGCGCTCGTCTACCAGCAGATACAGCACCTGGTCCACATCGTCATAGCTGATGCCCAGTTCGCTTTCGTCGGTCTGGCCCGGCCACAGGTCGGCGCTGGGCTGCTTATCCAGGATCGGCTGCGGCACGCCCACGGCGCGCGAGAGGGCCCGCACCTGCGTCTTATAGAGATCGCCAATGGGCTGGATCGAGGCGGCGCTGTCGCCATACCAGGTGGTGTAGCCCAGCAGCGACTCGGTCTTGTTCGAGGTGCCCAGCACCAGCGCGCCGCGCGCCAGCGACTGGTCAAACAGGATGATCATGCGCTGGCGGGCCATTGCATTGCCTTTGCGTGCGTCGTTAATGTCGGGGAAGCGCGCGAACAGCGGCTCGACCATCGGCGTGATCTCGACCGTCTCGTGCGGCAGGCCGAGGTCGTCCACGACCAACTGGGCATCGGCCAGGCTGGCCGGCGACGAGGTGCGGTAGGGCATCAGCACGGCAAACAGATTGGCCGGCCCCAACGCCTCCGCCGCCAAATAGGCCGCCAACGCCGAATCGATGCCGCCCGACAGGCCGAACACCATGCGCTCAAAGCCGAACTTCCGCACCTCGTTGCGGATAAACTCCACCAGCAGGCGGCGCGTCAGGTCCGGCGCAATCGCCAGCCGATCCAGCACGGTCGCCGCTGTCAGGGGGGTAGTGGGCATGGGGGTGGTCGCTCCTTCAACTTATAAAGGTAAATATCTCACTGTGTTGTTCCATTCCTCTGCCCGGCTCGCCCCCGCAATTAGCAAAAGTTGTGTTATTATGTCTCCAAACGGAAGCGTTTTAGGTATACCGATTACACCGGGCATCCGTTGGCCGGCTGCTACGCGGGTGTAAGCATGGCTCGGCATCGTTCTGACATCATAAGTTACTACAATCCGATCCGTATCTGCGGCCCAGGCCAAAATTACTGGGTCGGCGGCAGTACGCAGCCTCACTTCCTGCACACGCACTATGTCCAGGTTAGGGTTGCGGCTCCGCAGCCCTCGAACGAGCGCGAGATCAATGTTCTCGTCCATCAGGAAGCGAATCACGATTCTATGGACTCCCGACGCTTGAGTTCCGCTTGGAGCCGGGCACGCAGTAAATCGGGGTGTTGCCGCGCCTCAATTTCCCTGCGGATCTCCTCTGCTTCCCGCTCTTGTTCGGCGAGGTAGACAGCGACTTCCGCCCGGTTGCGCCAGTAGAAGGTCATCACGGCGTAGATGTCGCCGCGGTCCAGATACGGCCATTTGCCCACGATCTCCTCGGCTGTCACCCCTTGCTCAAAGTAATGCACTAATATATCGAGGCTGATACGGCTGTTGTTCAGCCGCACCGTGCCCGATTCATCGATCCGTAGCGGCACTTCTTGCGCCGTGATGGTTAGCGTCATTGTAGCGACCTTTCCGTGAATGATACGCGGCTATTGGGCACCCTCAACGAGGGCGCGCCGGGCCGTCAGCGGTTGATCGGCTTCCCACTGCCGTTGTAGCTCATCCGCATACCGTTCCTCTTCGGCGAGGTACGCACTTACTTCGGCCTGATGATGCAGGTAGTACGCGAGGACGGCATAGACATCCCCTAAATCCAGGGTGGGCAACTCCTGCACAATCGCTTCGGCGGTCAGTCCCTGGCGATAATTCGTGATCACTACGTCCAGGCTTACGCGCGTATTCCCCACACGCAACACCCCCTGCGCGTTCTTGTGCAGCGGAACGGGTTGGGTAGCAAGTTCTAATGTCATCGCTGTTAGGCTCCCTCATTAAATGCGTGTAACAAGAGCGATGTTAATGTGTTCATCCATTAAGAAGCAGATCGCCATCTATGAGGGCTGTTGCTTACGTGCAGCAGCGTGTAGGCGTGCGCGCAATGGATCAGGGTGTTGCCGTGCTTCGATTTCCCTACGGATCTCCGCTGCTTCCCGCTCTTGTTCGGCGAGGTAGACGGCGATTTCAGTGCGGTTGCGCCAGTAGAAGGTCAGCACAGCGTAGATGTCCCCGATATTGAGGTACGGCCACTGCTCCACGATTTCCTCAGCCGTCATACCGCGCTCAAAATAGGTCACCAACACATCCAGGCTGATACGACTGTCGTTCAGACGCACCGTGCCCGATTCATCTGTCCGTAGCGGCACTTCTTGCGCCGTGATGGTTAGCGTCATGGTTGTTATCCCCCACAAATCGCCACACAACCGCCGCCGGTTTTTAGGGCCGGTTCGCCGCCTACCGGCTGGTGAGGGCCAGATAGACGATTTTGGCGATCTGGCCGCGTGTGGCGGGGTTGCCGGACCGGAACGTGCCGTCGTTGTAGCCGCTGATGATGCCGTGGTTGAAGGCCGTTTCAATGGCCGGATAGAAGATGCTATCCGCCGCTACGTCGTTGAAATGCGGTGCGCCGGTCAAGTTCACCGCCCAGCCCTGTGCGCCGACGATGATCTTGCTCAACTGGCCGCGTGTCACGGGGTTGCTGGGCCGGAACGTGCCGTCGCTGTAGCCACTGATGATGCCGTGGGCGTAAGCGGTTTCGACAAAGCCATAGAAGGTGCTGCCGGCCGGCACATCGCTGAAATGCGCGGTCGTCGGCGTGACCAGCGCCCAGCCTTCGCCGCCCACCACGATCTTCGCCAGTTGGGCGCGGGTGGTCTGATTGTAGGGGCGGAAGGTGCCGTCGCTGTAGCCACTGATGATCCCCTGGCAAGCGAGATATTGCACCGGCACAGCGAAATAGTCGCTCGCCTGCACATCGCTAAAGCTGATCTGGCAAGGGGCTAGATACTCCTGTGTGTCACTGGTCGGGTTGCCGACGCTATCTACGCCGCCCACCACCCAGAAGGCCAAGCCACTGCCGGCCCCGCCTAAGCGGTGGCGTGCGTAGAGCAGCGGCGGCAACGCTTGCCAGCCGCCGCCGGCTGTCGGATCCCACAGCAGCGCGCTGTTGACCACCGTGCCCGCTTCGTTGCCGCCGGCCAGTAGCCATTTGCCGCCCAGCAGGCCGGAGGCTGCACCCCAGCGCGCCGCAGGCAAGTCCGGCACGCTATCGTCATCCCAGCCGGGCACGCTGGGGCTGTAGCGATAGCTTTTTGCAAAGTCGTCTGACCCTGCCCCACCGGCCGCATAGACTGCGCCGTTGATCGCCGCCGTCATGAGAAAGGTGGCCGCTTGGGGGTAGGCTGGGCCGGCGGCCCAGCTATTGGTCGCGGTGCTATAGAGGTCCACGCTGCTGGTGCGCCCGCCGCTGGCCTGCCCACTGATGCGAAAGACTTGGCCGTTGAGGTAGGCCACCCCTTGAGCATAGGTGCCGCTGGGCGCATCGGCCCGTGCGCTGTAGCTGCCGGCCACGGGATCGTAGCGATAGAGGTGGGTGGAGAACGCGCCGCCGTTGAGCAGATAGATGCTGGTGCCGTCACTGACTGCGCTGAGGGCCGTCAGCGGCTCCGGCAGGGGCGCGATGGCGGTCCAGGCATTGGCAAGCGGATCATAGCGGTAGGCGGCGCTGACCGACCCCCCCTCATTGCTGCCGCCGAAGCTGTAGAGGAAACCGCCCAGCGCCACCACCGCCGCGTCGCGGATAGGGATGGGGTAGGGCGCACGCGCGAACCAGACCCCCGTGGGCAAGCCGGTCGGCGTGGCCGTCACCGGCGGCACGGTCACGCTGGGCGACAGCGTGGGGGTGGCCGACCCGGACGGCGGCAGGGTGGCCGTCGGTGAACGGATCGGCAACCCCGTCGGTGTGGCGCTGGCCCCCACTGGTGGGCTACTGGTGGGACTGCTGGTGCGCGTCGGCGTGCTGGTCCCGCTAATCGGCGGGGTGTTAGTCTGTGTAGCACCGGGCGGCGGGGTGTTGGTCCGCGTGGGCGTGTTCGCCGGCGTATTGGTCCAGGTCGGCGTGTTGGTTGGCGTGTGGG
>JALYUO010000759.1 GCA_030853735.1 Chloroflexota bacterium | reverse complement strand
AGCCGCTGCTGCTGCAGGGTGATTGCATCTAAATTACGCACGACGCGGCGCATTCTCGCCAAATCGTTGGAATCTGGGGCCGCGTCCCAGGTATGGAATAGGGATTCGGTCGTTGCCCAAGCTACAGCCTCGTGCCCAATTTAGATGCAATCACCCTGTTAGGTCGGTCAGCGTGCTTGACAAGGCGCGGGGCGATGGGGTAGACTCGTGACGAAGCGCGCCCTTTGGCCGGCGAGCATCTGGATGTGTATGACGAGCGATTCCTTAACTGAACAACCCCCGCCGGAGGCGACCGGCGACCTGGCCGCCGTGGTGCTGGCGGCGGGCATGGGCACGCGCATGAAGTCGCGCCTGCCCAAAGTGTTGCACCCGTTGGCCGGCGTGCCGCTCGTTGCTCATGTGCTACGGGCGCTGGCTCCGCTGACCCCGGCGCGCACGGTCCTGGTGGTCGGCCACGGTGGGGATCGGGTGCAGGCGGCGCTGGGTCCGGCCTACACCTATGTCACGCAGGAGCCGCAACAGGGCACCGGCCATGCGGTTTTGCAAGCCCAGGCCGCGCTGGCTGACCACCACGGACCGGTCCTCGTCCTCTACGGCGACACGCCGCTGCTGCAATCCGCCACGCTGACCGCCCTGGTCGCCCGTCACCGCGCCCAACCGGGCACTCGCGTCACCATGCTCACCAGCCACGCCGCCGACCCTACCGGCTATGGGCGTGTCTTGCGCGATGCGGCAGGCCGCGTCACCGACATCGTGGAGGAGCGGGTGGCGACCCCGGCCCAGCGCGCCATCGGGGAGATCAACAGCGGCCTCTATTGCTTCGACGGCGCATGGCTCTGGCCGCGTTTGGCCGATTTGCCAATCCATCCCGGTGCGAACGAATATTACCTCACCGATATGATCGCGGTCGCCGTCGCGGAAGCCGCCGGGTCAGTCGAGACGCTGGCGCTGGACGATATAGACGAAGTGGCCGGCATCAACAACCGCGTGCAACTGGCGGAGGCCGACCGCGTGCTGCGCGACCGTATCCGCCGCCATTGGATGCTGGCCGGCGTGACGCTGCTAGACCCGGCCACGACCTATATTGATGCCGACGTGACGCTGGGCCGCGACACGACGCTCTACCCCGGCTGCCTGTTGGAGGGCCACACCACGGTCGGCGACGATTGCCGCTTGGGGCCGAGCGCACGCTTGGTCCACGCCACAGTCGGCGACGGCTGCACGGTGGGAATGTCGCTGCTGGAAAGCTGCACGCTAGAAGCGGGGGTGGATGTCGGCTCATTCAACCACCTGCGGCCCGGCGCGTACCTGTCTAGCGGCGTGCATCTGGGCAATTTCGCCGAGGTCAAAAACTCGCACCTGGGACCAAAGGTGGCGGTGGGCCATTTCAGCTACCTGGGCGATGCCGACGTGGGCGCGGGCACCAACATCGGCGCGGGCACGATCACCGTCAACCTGGGCGCAGACGGCCAAAAACACCGCACCACGATTGGCGCGGGCGCGTTTATCGGCTGCGATAGCCTGTTGATCGCCCCGGTCACAGTGGGGCCGGGCGCGATGACCGGCGCGGGCGCGGTGGTCAACCATGATGTCGCACCCGACACGTTGGTGGTGGGAATGCCGGCCCGCCCCATTCGGCGACGCACGCCTGCGCCCTCGTAGAAAAGAGTGCTTTTGGACCCTGGCCTTCTCCCCAACGTGATCCTGATCCCGATCTTATTGCTGCTGTTGGCGTTAAACGTGGCGGCGGAAGTCGCTGTAACCAACATCAGCCGCCTGCGCCTGCACCAGTTGCTTGACCGGGGTGTGCCGCGGGCCCAGGTCTTGGCCGATACGCTGAACGCGCCGCGCCTGCCTAGCGTATTGCGCGTGGCGACCCTGCTGATCACCGTGGCCCTCACCGCGCTGGTGGAGGATCTAACCGCCCACTTCACCCATGATGCGGCGCAAGTCACCGGTTCCCTGGTGGGCGTGACGGCGCTGGCGCTGGTGTTCAGCGTGTTGGCCCCGCAATCCATTGCCGGGCGCAACCCGGAGCGGGCAGCGCTGTTGCTGCTGCGCTATGTGACCCTGTTGCAACGGATCATCGGGCCGCCCCTCACTGTGCTGGCGTGGCTGGCCCATCCAGTGGCGCGCCTGCTCGACGGCGGGCGCGCGGCGGGCCATTACATCACCGAAGAAGAGATGCGCCAACTGGTCAACCCCGGCGAAGACGAGGGGGTGATCCCGCCCGAAGAAGAAGAGATGATCCAGCAGGTGTTCGCCTTTAGCGACATAGTGGTGCGCGAGGTGATGGTGCCGCGCACCGATGTGGTGGCTGCGTCAGACACCGAGAGCCTGCCGACCATCGTGGAGCGCATCCTAGAGTGCGGCCATACGCGGTTGCCGGTCTATCACGAGAGCATTGACAATATTATCGGCATCGTCAACGCCAAAGACTTGCTGCGTGCGCTGCATCAGGGACAAACCGACCTGTCGCTGCTGACGTTGGTGCGCGAAGCCCATTTTATCCCAGAGACGAAAAAGGTGGACGATCTGCTACGCGACCTGCAACGCCAACGGCTGCCGATGGCGATTGTGGTAGACGAATACGGCGGCACCGCCGGGCTGGTCACGGTCGAAGACTTGGTAGAGGAGATCGTCGGCGAGATCCAAGACGAATACGACCGCGAGCCGTTGCTGATCGAAGCGATCAGCCCGACTGCGTGGCGTTGCGATGCGCGCCTGCCGCTTGACGACCTCAACGATCTGCTGGGCACCCACCTAGAGGGCATGGATGTAGAGACGCTCGGCGGCTTGATGCAGGAGCGGTTGGGCCATATCCCGCAAGTGGACGAAACGCTCCAGGTCGAAGATATAAAGATTACCGTAGCGCAGACCGCCGGCTTGCGCGTCAAGCAACTCCATGTTGAGCGCATCCCGCCGCCCGCGCCGCTGCCGGATCGGGGATCGCGCCCCCTGCCGGCCGCCCCGCCGCCCCCTGTTGCATCATCCGAGGAAGGAACCCTTACATGACCCCTGAAACCCGCCAAGCGCGTCTGGAAAGCTACCGCCGCGCGCACGCCGACCTGATCGCGGCGTTGGCAGCCATTCCGCCGGCCTTCCGGCAGCGCCGCGCCGCAAGTGACCCCTGGACGATCCACGAAATCATCATCCATATCACCGACAGCGAAGCCAACAGCTATATCCGTTGCCGCACGGCGCTGGCCCAGTCGGGCGCACCCGTGCTGGGTTACGACGAGATGGGCTGGGCCACGGCGCTGAATTATGCCGACCAGGACACGGCGGGCGCGCTGGAACTGTTCCGGCTGTTGCGCGGCCAGACCTATAGCCTCATTCGCAATCTGCCCGACGCGGCCTGGACCACGCACACGATGCAGCACTCCGCGAACGGCCTGATGACGCTGGACGATTGGCTGGCCGTCTATGCCGCCCACGTTCCCGCCCACATCGCCCAAATGCAGGCGATCTACGCCGAGTTGCAACATGACAACGGGTGAGCCGGCGGATCATGCCCCCGCCGACACCGCCCTGGTCGCGGCGGCGCGTAACGCACGGGCGGTGGCTTATGCGCCCTATTCGCACTTCGCCGTCGGCGCGGCGCTGCTGACGGACGATGGGCGGGTGTTCACGGGCTGTAACGTCGAAAATGCGTCCTATGGGCTGACGATCTGTGCCGAGCGCGTGGCGGTGGGCAGCATGGTGGCGGCCGGCGGGGGGCGCATCGTGGCGGTGGCTGTGGTGGCCGCACCGCCGGCCGGCGCGCCGGTGGCCCCCTGTGGTGCGTGCCGCCAGGTGCTGGCCGAGTTCGGTCCCCAGGCCCGCGTCCTCCTCGCCTCGCCCGACCCCGCCGGTCCTTGGTTCAGCACCACCGTCGCCGACCTGCTGCCGCACACCTTCTCCTTCAACGACCCCTCTCTCCCATGATAACTCAACACTCAACACTCAACACTCAACACTCAACACTCGTAGCGGTCCGCTTCGGTCGCCCCCTCATCCGGCACGCTCAGGTGGGGTCTACCAACGACTTGGCGGGCGCGGCGGCGCGGGCGGGCGCGGCGGAGGGATTGCTGATCCTGGCCGACGAGCAGGTGGCCGGGCGTGGGCAACGCGGGCGGGTCTGGCTGGCTCCGCCGGGCGG
>JALYUO010000753.1 GCA_030853735.1 Chloroflexota bacterium | reverse complement strand
CCGCCCGGCTACCGGGGGGCGATCCCGCTGGGCCTGCACCTGGAGGGGCCGTTCCTCAACCCGGCCAAGCCCGGCGCGCACAACCCGGCCCACCTGCGCCTGCCCAATCTCGCCGCCGCCGCCGGTTGGTCGCCGGTCACGGGCGTGCGCTTGGTGACGCTGGCCCCGGAGTTGCCGGGCGCAGCGGTGGTCATCCGCGCCCTATGTGTCGCCGGCGTGGTGGTCAGCGCCGGGCATTCGCTGGCCGATCGGGAGCAAGCCCAAGCGGGGCTGGCCGCCGGCATCACCTACGGCACGCATCTGTTCAACGCCATGCCGCCGCTCGACCATCGTGCGCCGGGGCTGGTCGGCGCGCTGCTGACCGATCCGCAGGCCATCGTGGGTCTGATCGCCGACGGTATCCACCTGGACCCGGCCGTGGTCGAACTGGCCTGGCAAGCCAAAGGGCCGCACGGCATCAACCTCGTCAGTGATGCGATGGCCGCGCTGGGGATGCCGCCGGGCCGTTATCCACTGGGCAATGACACGGTGATCGTAGACGGCACCAGCGCCCGCCTGCCCGATGGGCGGCTGGCCGGCAGCCTGTTGCCGCTCGATCAGGCGCTGCGGAACCTGCTGGCCTTCACCCATTGTGCGCCCGCAGCGGCGCTCGCCACCGTAACGCGCATCCCGGCCGCCCTGCTGGGGCTGGCCCACGAACGGGGCCAGATCGTGCCCGGCGCAGTCGCCGATTTGGCGCTGCTCAGTGCCGATTGGCAGGTTCAGACCACCATCATTGGCGGCCGGCGGGTCTATGAAAGGGCATACGCATGGGCTTAAGAGATGAGATTTTTGAGCAGCCGGCGGTGTTGCAACACTGGCTCGACACGCAATGGGCAGGGGTCGGGCGCATCGCGGCGGCGATCCGCGCCCAACCAATAGACTACGTGCTGCTGGCCGGGCGCGGCACGTCGGATCACGCGGGCGTGTATGCCCAGTATCTGTGGGGCGCGCGCAATCGTTTGCCGGTGGCGTTGGCCGCGCCGTCGCTGTTTTCGCACTACGCCGAGTCGCCGCGCATCGGGCAGGCGCTGGTGGTGGGCATCTCGCAATCGGGCCAATCGCCCGACGTGGTAGGGGTAGTGGCGGAGGGTCGCCGCCAGGGGGCGATCACGCTGGCGGTGACCAACGATCCGGGGTCGCCGTTGGCCCAGGCTGCCGCGTTCACTCTGGACATCCAGGCCGGCCACGAAGCGGCGGTGGCGGCCAGCAAGACCTACACCGCCGAATTGCTGGCGCTGGCGGCGCTCTCCGTGGCGCTGGCCGGCGACGACCCGGCGGACCGGGCGGCGTTAGCCGCGTTGCCGGCGGCGGTGGCGGCGGCGTTGGATCTGGACGCGGCGGTGGCCGACTTGGCCGCGCAGCACGCGCTGATGGAACGCTGTGTGGTGCTGGGGCGCGGCTACCACTATGCGACGGCGCAGGAGTGGGCCTTGAAGCTGAAAGAGCTGGCCTATGTGCTGGCCGATCCCTACTCGTCGGCGGATTTCCAGCACGGCCCCATCGCCATGATCCATCCCGGCTTCCCGGTGCTGGCCCTGGCCCCCGCCGGCGCGGTACTGGACGAACAGGTGAGCCTGCTGCGCCGGCTGCGCGACGATTACGGAGCCGATCTGTTGGTGCTGTCTGACAGCGACGCGGCGCTGGATCTCACCCCCAACAGCCTGCGCCTGCCGCCCGGCGTGCCGGAGTGGTTGATGCCGCTCGTCAGCATCGTGCCTGCACAACTCTACTGCTATCACCTGACGCGGCAAAAGGGGCTGGACCCCGAACAGCCGCGCACGCTGCAAAAAGTCACCCTGACCCGCTAACGGCGAATCACACACCGGCGGTACGCCCTGCTGAACAGGATGTACCGCCGGTTGTTGTGCCCCCGGCCGTTTATAGTGGCGGGATCGGCGTGTTGGTCGGGCGACTCGTCGGCACCGGGATCGGCGTGTTGGTGGGTCGCGCGGTCGGCACCGGGATCGGTGTGTTGGTGGGGGGATCCGTCGGCACCGGGATCGATGTGTTGGTGGGCCGCTCCGTCGGCGGGATGGGCACCGGCGTGTTGGTGGGCCGCTCCGTCGGCGGGATGGGCACCGGTGTGTTGGTCGGGTGCTCCGTCGGCACCGGGATCGGTGTGTTGGTCGGGCGTGCGGTCGGCGGCACCGGGATCGGCGTGTTGGTGGGC
>JALYUO010000721.1 GCA_030853735.1 Chloroflexota bacterium | reverse complement strand
CGCCGTCCTGGCAATTCGTCGGCTCTCCCCAGAGCGCCCTCCCCACCGGGTACACCTGCGGGGCCGCACCTGGGGGTGCTGACTCCTCTTAAACATCAGGGTATTCGCTCAGAACGCATAAGCCCTGTGTGCGGCGACGGGCAGTTTGCGCTTTCGCCGGACAATCCGTATAATTGCCGATGGGGTCGGTGCATCCATTAGGGGGCAACACCGCACTCACATCGGCGACCCCGGCTTATTTTCACGCAAACAAAGGAGCAAAACACTCATGCACCCAACCGGCCCACACACGCAACGACGCGCAATGCTTTCCCTGGCCCTGATCGGCAGCCTGTTGGCGTTGATCCTGGCCCAGTTCACCCTCCTTGCGCCCGCCCGACCCACCCAAGCGGCGCGCGCCAACGACCCGGTCGGCAGCCTGCCGCGCCTGGCCCCGCAGGTTCCCTCCACCTCGCTGGTGATCAGCCAGATTTATGGTGGCGGGGGCAACAGCGGCGCATCCTTTACCAACGACTTTATCGAGCTGTTCAACAAAAGCGCCTTGCCGGTTATCTTGACGACTACTTGGTCGGTCCAGTATGCCAGTGCAACCGGCAGCAATTGGGCAGTGACCCAAATCCCGACAGGAACAACGCTCCAGCCCGGCCAGTATCTGCTGGTGCAAGAAGCATCCGGTGGCGCAGTCGGGGCTCCGTTACCCACGCCCGAAATAGCCGGAACGATTAACCTGAGCGCAGCCAATGGTAAGGTCGCGCTCGTCAGCAACACTACACCGCTTACGTGCGGCTTGACGCAGGGTAGCTGCTCGGCTGTCCCCAGTGTGGTAGATTTTGTCGGCTACGGCACGACAGCTTTGGATTATGAAGGCGCGGGCCGCGCTCCTGTCGGCAGTAACACCAGCAGTGTGCTGCGGGTTCTGGCCGGTTGCCAAGACACGGATAATAACACCGCCGACTTCACGACGGCCAGCCCGCCAACCCCGCGCAACACCTCCAGCCCACTCAATCCCTGCGTCGTCGGCAACACGGCCACGCCGACCGTGACGCAGACCATCGGCTCGGCCACGGCGACGCCGACCGCCGGATCGGCCACCACTACGGCGACCACCGCCAGCACGGCCACCGCCACCAGCACGGCCACGCCGGGCATCGCGCTCCGCATCCGTGACGTGCAGGGGCTGGGGCATATCTCACCGTACAATGGTCAAGTCGTCTCGAACATCCAGGGCATCGTCACGGGCCTCCGCAGCAACGGCTTCTATATGCAAGATGCCCTGCCCGATAGCAACGATGCCACCGACGAGGGCATCCTCGTCTTCACCGCGGCTGCGCCCCCGCCCGCTGTCGTCGTGGGCGCGGCGGTAAGTGTCAACGCCACCGTCAGTGAATTCCGCGCCACCGGGCGGACGGCCGACCTGACCGTGACCGAACTGGGCAGCCCGACGATCACGGTGCTGACGAGCGGCAACCCGGTGCCCACCCCGGTGGTTCTCGGCACCGGCGGGCGCATCCCGCCCATGATGACCATCGAGGACGATGCCTGCGGCGATGTGGAAACCGGCTGCAATGTGTTTGATCCCGCGACCGACGGCATTGATTTCTACGAAAGCCTGGAAGGAATGCTCGTCCAGGTCAACAATCCGGTCTCGGTGTCGCCGACCAACTCGTTTGGTGAGCTATGGGTGTTGGGCGATGACGGGGCCAACGCCAGTGTCCGCACCACGCGCGGCGGCATCGTTATCCGCGATACCGATATGATCCCCGACAACGGCAACGAAGACTTCAACCCCGAACGCATCTTGCTCGCCAGTTCCATCGCCCCTGTGCCGGCCGTCCATGTCGGCGCGCACTTCAGCAACGCCGCCAGCGGCCCGATGGACTACGGCTTCGGCAACTACCGCGTGCAGATTACCCAAGCCCTGGTGGTGGCCTCCAACCCCCTGACGCGCGAAGTCACTACGCCCCAAGCCACTAACGAGTTGGCCGTCGCCAACTTTAACCTGGAGAATCTCGCCGGCAACGAGCCGCAGCTGCGCTTTGACCAACTCTCCGCCTTGATCGTCACCAACCTCAAGTCGCCCGACCTTCTGGTGATCGAAGAGATCCAGGACAACAACGGCGCGACCAACGACGGCACCGTAGATGCCAGCACGACCTGGAACCGGCTGATCGCCGCGATTACGGCGGCGGGCGGCCCGGCTTACATTTACCGCCAGATTGACCCAGTGAACAACCAAGACGGCGGACAGCCCGGTGGCAATATCCGCCAGGGTTTCCTGTTCCGCACCGACCGTGGTCTGAGCTTTATTGATCGAGCGGGCGGCACCTCGACCAACTCCACCACGGTGATGAACTTCGGCGGCCAAGCCCAACTCACCTTCAGCCCTGGGCGCATTGATCCGACCAACTCGGCGTGGCAGGACAGCCGCAAGCCGTTGGCGGGCGAGTTCCTGTTCAACGGCCAGCATTTGATCGTCATCGGCAATCACTTCGCCTCCAAAGGCGGGGATGATCCGCTCTTCGGTCGGCACCAACCGGCCGTCCGCAGCTCAGAAGTCAAGCGGCATCAACAGGCTCAGATTGAGAATGACTTCGTAGATACCATTGATGCCGTTGATGTCGGTACGAAAGTCATCGTGGCCGGCGACATCAACGACTACCAGTTCTCGCAGACAATGGACCTGCTGCGGGGGGTTACGCCCGGTCCGCCGGTCCTGAATGACCTTATCGAATCGCTCCCGCTCAGTGAGCGCTACAGCTATGTCTTCGATGGCAATTCGCAGGCATTGGACCATATTCTTGCCAGCCCCAGCCTCACCAGTGGCACGTTCTTCTATGACATGGTCCATATCAACGCCGAGTTCTCCGACCAACTCAGCGACCACGATGCCGAAGTCGCCCGCTTCAGCCTGCCGCAGTTGACGGCCACGCCAACGGGCACCATCGCCACCGCGACGACGACCGCGACCGCCGTCGCCAATACTACCACGCCGACCGCGACCAGCATCCTGCCGACAATCACGATCACCGTCCTGCCGCCGAGCGCGACGCGCACCTCAACGACGGTGCCCAGCGTGACCCAGACTCAGACCGCTGTGGGTTCGACGGCGACGCAAACGCAGGTCGCCAACACCGCCACGGCCACCCGTACTTCGACCGGTACGGTGGCGACGGTTACGCTGACGGTTGTACCGCCGAGCGCGACGCGGACGCAGACCACGGTGCCTAGCGTGACGATCACCGCCACGGCAACCGCCGTCCTGCCGACAACCACCCTCACCGTCTTGCCGCCGAGCGTGACCCAGACGGCGACCAGCCCGCCGGTTGCGACGCAGACCGCCACGAGCCAACCAGTTGCGACGCAGACCGCCACGAGCCAACCGCTTGCGACGCAGACCGCCACGAGCCAACCGGCGGCGACCCAGACGGCCACCAGCGTGCCGACCGCCACCCGCACCGCCACCCGCGTGCCGACCGCCACCGTCACCGCCGTGGCGACGGACACGCCCTGCACGATCCACTTCACCGACGTGACTGACCCGACCGCCTACTACTATCAGGGCGTGTACTATCTGGCCTGTCATGGCGTGATCAGTGGCTACAGCGACGGCACGTTCAAGCCGTTCAACAACACCACGCGCGGCCAAATGACCAAGATCGTGACCCTCGCCTTCAATATCGCGCTGGTCACGCCCCCCGCGCTAGAGAATCGCACCTTCACCGATGTCACGCCCGACAACGTCTTCTATCAACTGATTGAGACGGCGGCGGCGCGCCAAATCGTCAGTGGCTATAGCTGCGGCGGCGTAAACGCGCAGACCGGCGCGCCGGAACCGTGCGATAGCGCCCGCCGGCCCTACTTCCGCCCGTCGAATTTCGTGACGCGCGGCCAGTTGGCGAAGATCGTGGTCTTGGGCGCAGCCTTCCCCTTGATCAACCCACCCACCCCGACCTTCACCGACGTAGCCCGCGACAACGTGTTCTACCAATCCATCGAGACGGCGGTCTGCCACGGCATCATCAGTGGCTACAGTGATCAGACCTTCCGCCCGACCAACTATGCCTTCCGCGGCCAGATCGCCAAGATCGTCTACTTGGCCGTCACCAACCCGCAAGCGACCTGCCCTGCGCGGGCCGTTCGCTAACGAGTACCTCGTGCCGGGGGCTACGCCAGGGTGGTGTAGCCCCCGGCTTTTTGCTCTATGTTACATTCCTTATGGCGCACGGCGGACCGGCGCAACACTCTGATCATCAATGGCGTGACCCTCGGCGTGGCCGCCGGCTTACTCGCCAACGCCCGCCACGGAGCCACCGTGCCCGCCGGCCTCTGGCCGCCTGATCTGCCCGCGCCGCCGGTCTGCTGCATCGTGCCGATGCGCGACGAGATCACCAATGTGGCCGGCTGCTTGGCTGGCGTGCTGGCCCAGCGCTATCCCCACTTCACGGTCATCGTGGTGGACGACGGCTCAACCGACGGCACTGGCGCGGCGCTGGCAGCCATCCGCGATCCGCGCTTGCGCGTCATCTCCGGTGCCCCCTTGCCGCCGGGCTGGACCGGCAAGACCTGGGCGCTGGCGCAGGGCTGTGCTGCCGCCGATCCCGCTGCCGTCTGGCTGCTGACGCTGGATGCCGATATGCGCCTGGAGCCGACCGCGCTCGCCAGTGCCGTCGCCTACGCCGCCCGCCGCCGCGCCGATCTGCTGACTCTGCTGCCCGATCTGGAATTGCACACCTTCTGGGAAAAACTGCTCGTGCCCCATGCCGGCGAACTCTACACCCTGCTGGTCGGCGCGCTGGATCGCGTGAACGATACCCGTAGCCCGGTCGCCTCGGCCAACGGCCAATTCATCCTGCTGCGGCGGACGGTCTATGACGCACTAGGGGGCTGGGCGGCCGTGCGCGGCGAGGTGGCCGAAGATTGGGCGTTGGCCCGCCGCGTCAAAGGCGCGGGCTACCGGTTGCTCATGGCGCAGGGGCGGGCGGTGGTGCGGGCGCGGGTCTATGCGGGATTGGGCGACCTGTGGGCGGGCTACAGCAAAACACTCTTCCCGGCGGGTGGGCGCAGCCTGGCGCGGGTGGCCGCCGTGATCCTCCTGCTGACCCTCTACGGCGTGTTGCCGCCCCTGCGCTTATTGGCCGCCGTGGTGGATCTTGCGCGCCGTGCCCACTCCCCAGCGCACGATCAGGAACGGCTGGCCTTGGCCCTGGCCCAGGTCGGCCCGCTGCTGGCGGTGCGCGCCGTCCTCAGCCGCTCGCTCGGCCTCTCGCCCTGGCTGGCCTTCACCTACCCCCTGGCGATCCTGTTGGGCGACGCGATGCTGCTCTGGTCGGCTTGGCGCTATCGCAGCGGGCGTGGCATGACCTGGAAAGGCCGGCGCTATGGCTAATGCGGAATGCGGAATGCGGAATGCGGAATGCGGACGACAACACGGAGACACGGAGGCACGGAGATTTTTAGGATTTGTTCACATCCCTTCATTACAGCACAGCACAGCCGGATTTTGAACACAGCGAAGAATGACACGGTTCTCCCTACCTCTAACCAGAAAATCCCCAAAAATCTCCGTGCCTCCGTGTCTCCGTGTTGTCGTCCGTTCCATAATGCCGGATTCTTCACACTCCGTCGCAATCCGCAATCCGCAATCCGCAATCCGCAATCCGCAATCCGCAATCCGCAATCCGCATTACGGCTGACGGGCCAGCCGCCGGAACAGGTGCGCCAGCCGCGCCGCCTCCGCCGCGTTGGGTTGGGCGCGCAGTAGGAGGGCGCGCAGCAGCGCCAGATCGTAGGCCAAGCGCGAAGCGGGCACCTGGGCGGCCAAGAGGCTCTCCAGCGCAGCGGCCATCGCTACGGCATCGCGGCCCAACGCGGGCGGCGCGGCTGCCGGGGCGGCGGGAACGGCGACCACCGGCTCCTGCGCGGCCAGCCAGAGTTCATAGGCGATCACCAACGCGGCCTGCGCCAAGTTGAGCGAACGATTGTCGGCGACCGTGGGGATCGTCAGCAGCAGATGGGCCAAGTCCAGCGCTTCGTTGGGCAGCCCACTATCTTCGCGCCCCAGCACCACGGCCACCGGCGCATCCGGGCGCGCCGCCGCCAGCAGCGCCGGAGCCGCCGCACGGGGCGACTGGCGGCGGTAGGC
>JALYUO010000686.1 GCA_030853735.1 Chloroflexota bacterium | reverse complement strand
CGCACGCCCCGCGCGTGCCGCCGCCCATCCGCCCCTTACGCCGTTGGCCCAGTTGAAAGCCCTGACCCCCGCCCAGTTCGAGGAGTTTTCCCGCCTACTGCTGCTGGCCGTGGGCTACCAGGATGTGCAGCGGGTCGGCGGGAGCGGCGATCAGGGCGTGGACCTATGGATGCGCGATGCGGTGGGCAATCTGTGCGTGGTGCAGTGCAAACGCTATGCGGGTAGTGTGTCGCCTGCGGTGGTGCGCGAACTCTACGGCGTGATGGCGCGCACCGGTGCCCGCGAAGCCTACCTGATCACCACCGGCCGCGTCAGCCACGAGGCGCAAGCCTGGATCGGCGACAAACACCTGCACGTCTGGCCCGCCGACCGCCTCATCCGCTACGCCGAGCAGCACCTGGGCGACCGCCTCTCCGCCACCATCCAGGCAGCGCGCCGGGCGGCTTAGAGGCGCGCGGCTAAGTTCCCGAAAATCGAGGAACCTAGCCGCACTAACAAGCGCAAGCACAATGGATGTTGGCCTACCATAAATCCATTCCAATCCTACGGCCCGCCGGCTAGACGTGCAGGTGTTTGCCACCACCCATAGCTGGGACTGCATCGAAAGCCTACATCCATACTTGGCCGGCTTGGCAAGAAGAACCCGGCAAACCGATGAGCGTGGCAATCCACCCGAATCACTACCTCGACGCGCAAGCCCCTGCCGCGCAGACGTTCGTGGACTGGCTGGGGCGGCTGTTTGGCGGAACACAGTCTGCGGGTTAGCGTTTGGCGATGTCGTAGGCGATGCCCGATGCGGCCTCTTCGTAGCGCGCCAGCACAAATAGTAGCGACGAGCAGCGGTTCAGATATTTCAGCACTTGACCGGCCGGCATCGTCCCCTCAGCGGCCAGTTGCACGGCGCGGCGTTCGGCCCGGCGCACCACGGTGCGGGCCACGTCGAGCGCCGCTGACCCCGCGCTGGCCCCCGGCAAGATAAACTGGCGCGGCATGGCGAATTCATCTTCCAAATCGTGGATGGTCGTGTCTAGCCAAGCTACCTGCTCACCCGTGATGCGGTAGGGCAGCTTCACCACCTGCGCCGCCGGCATGGCAACTTCGGCCATCAGCAGATAGAGATCATGCTGCACGCGGCGCACGATCTCCTGCACGCGCGCCTGTTGGGCGAGCGCGCGGGCTAGACCGAGCGCGCTGCTGGCCTCATCCAGTTCGCCGTAGGTCTCCACACGCAGGTCATATTTGGGCACGCGATCCGGCCCCAGCAAGTCGGTCATACCCTCATCGCCGGTGCCTAATTTCGGCCCCAGCCGGTTGCGCTCGTCATTGCTCATGGGTCCACTCCTCCAATAGTTTGTTGGACTGACTGTAGCAGGAATCGCACCGCAAAGCGCCCAGCCACGCCTTGCGGGGGTCTGGTACAATGGGGCATGGATGCGTTTCTGCCGCTGTTGTGCTGTCCCCTCTGCCGAGCCAAGCTGCACCGCGCGGGAGCGACGTTGCGTTGCGCCGCCGGGCACGCTTTCGATCTGGCGCGTGAGGGCTATGTCAATCTGTTGGGCCAGGGCTTGCCGGGCGATTCGGCGGCGATGTTGCGGGCGCGACGGGCGTTCCTGGCACGCGGCGGCTATGCGCCGTTGGCCGTGGCCGTCGCCGCAACCGTGGGCGGGCACCTAGCGACCTGGGCCGCTGCTACGCCCGCCGTGCTGGACGCAGGCTGCGGCGAGGGCTATTACCTGGGCGAGTTGCAGACGTACCTGACCGTGCAGGGCGTGCCCGCTGTGCGCTTGGCCGGCATGGACATCGCTAAAGAGGCCGTGCGACTGGCGGCGCGGGCCTATCCGGCGTGTGCCTGGGCCGTGGCCGATAGTTGGGGCCGCCTGCCCGTGGCCGACGGCGCATTGGCGGCGCTGCTCGACATTTTCGCGCCGCGCAACCCGGCCGAGTTCGCCCGCGTGCTGGCCCCCGGCGGCTTGCTGCTGGTGGTGATCCCCGGCCCGCTGCACTTGGCCGAATTGCGCGCCGCGCTGCCGCTGCTGGGCATGGAAGACGACAAAGAGGCGCGGGTGCAGGCCGCCTTCGCCGCCGACTTCACGCCCCTACCTGTGCAATCGCTCGACTACCGCCTCCCGCTAGACCACGCCGCGCTGACCGATCTGGTAGCCATGACCCCCAGCGCACGCCACTTGTCCGCCGAGGGCGCAGCAGCCCTGGCGGCATTAGAGGGGGTTGCGACCACGGTCAGCTTTCGCATCTTGCCCTTCACGCGAAAGCCGATCTAATCTCCCGATCCCAGTCGTGTAAGGCGCAGGTGTGTAACGGTTCAGTCTGGATCGGTGAGCGAGATCAACTGGAGAATGCGGGGTAGTCGCGCACGGAGGTGCGCCGTCCGGGTGGCATGGCAACGAAAGGTGCGGCTCAGAGTTTTGCGCGCACCCGACGGACCTAACCCCCCAACCCCCTTCCCTACGAAGGAAGGGGGAGCGAGATGATCATGAGCCGCTGCCTACCATACAGCAAAACTCCCTTTTCTACGGAGACTCCCCCTTCCTTCGTAGGGAAGGGGGTTGGGGGGTTAGGTCCGTCGGGTGCGGCTTTGTACGCAACAAGATGAGCCCCACCCGACGGTTGCCGCCGGAGGTTGCGCCGTCGCGCCGGATACGGTACAATACGCCCCGTGAGTGACACTGTTGCCGGCGACCCCAGCACCGACGCGCCGATCCCGGTTTTGGTCAACTTCCCGTTGGATGCGGCGGAGCAAGCGGCGATCCAGGCGGTCAGCCCGCGTATCCAGTTGGATTTGACGATGGTGCCGGAAGGGGACCAACCCGCGCCTGGTGGCGGGCGCAGCCCGGCTCCCGGCTGGCGGCGGCTATCCGATGCCGAGTTGGCCCCGCTGCTGGCGCGGGCCGAGGTGCTGTTCACCTTTCGCTTCGCGGTCGAGTGGCTGCGGGCGGCTCCGGCCTTGCGGTGGGTGCAACTGACCAGCGCCGGGGTGGACCACATGATCGCGGCGGGCCTGTTCGATGTGCGGTCGGATGTGCAGGTGACGACGGCCAGTGGCATCCACGCCATCCCAATGGGCGAACACGTTATTGGCGCGATCCTGGCCTTCAGTCGCGGTTTTCTCACCGCACAACGCGCGCAAGCGGCGGCGCGTTGGGACCGCTACAAACCCGATGAGGCGGCGGGCAAGACGCTGGGCATCATTGGCTATGGCCCCATCGGCCAACGGGTGGCCGGGCTGGCCGTCGCGCTGGGGATGCGCGTGCAGGTGCTGCGGCAACACCCCGGCCCAGCCACGCCGCCGGTCGAACGGTTCTATGGCCCAGACGAGTTACACCTGCTGCTGGGGAGCAGCGATTTTGTGCTGCTGGCTGCGCCGTCCACCCCGACCACGCAGGGGCTGATCGACGCGGCGGCGCTGGCGGCTATGCGGCCCACTGCGGTGCTGATCAACATCGCGCGCGGCGGGTTGGTGGACGAACCGGCGCTGATCGCGGCGTTACAAGCCGGGCGGTTGGGCGGGGCCGCGCTCGATGTGTTCGCGCAAGAGCCGCTGCCCGCCGACAGCCCCCTGTGGGCCATGCCCAACGTGCTGATCACGCCGCACCTCGCCGGGGCCAACCCGCACTACAACGCCCGCGCCACGGCCCTGTTTGCCGACAACCTGCGCCGCTATCTGGCCGGCGATTCGCTGCACAACCTAGTCGATCCGGCACGCGGCTACTGACGAATGCGGAATGCGGAATGCGGAGTGCGGAATAGAGACGAGAACCATCAAACGTGAGTATTAGCACGTCTCCACAATGCACAATACGCAATACGATACGTTATAATCGCCTACCACTTACGCAATACGCAATACGCAATACGCAATACGCAATACGCAATACGCAATACGCAATACGCAATACGCAATCTAGATCGGAACCAAAACACCTGTGGGGCGCATCTATATCGCATTGGACACCGAAGCCACGGGCCTGCGGGCGGAGAGCGACGAGATCATTGAGATCGGCGCGGTTCGCTTCCGCGACGGGCAGATCCTCGACCGTTGGCAAACTTTCGTGCGGCCCAGCCAGTCGCTGCCCTATAAGATCACCGCGCTGACCGGCATCACGGCTGCCGATGTGCGGGGCGCGCCGCCCCTCTACAAGGTCGCCGCCGATCTCACCCGCTTCATCGCGGACAACCCCATTGTCGGGCACTCCATTGAGATTGATTTGGCGATGCTCAAACGCCAGGGCGTGCCGCTGCGAAACCGCGCCTATGACACGTTTGAGTTGGCGACGTTGCTGCTACCCGAAGCGCCGGTCTATAGCTTGGCGGCGGTCGCGGCGGCGCTGGGCATCAGCACGCCCATGCAGCACCGGGCGGTCGCTGATTCTGAGATGACGATGGGCGTGTTTGAGGCGTTGTTGGCCCGGTTGGCTGCCTTGCCGCCCCAGGTGTTGAGCGAGATCAACCTCGCCGCCGCCGGCAGCGAGTGGCCGTTGCGCGCCTTGTTCGCCGACATGGAGCGCGAGGCCGCGCACGCCGCTTTCAGCCTGCCCCTGCCCGGCAACGGCAGCAACCTGGGCAGCAAACTGGCCGCCGCCCTCGCGCAAACCGAGTTTGACCTGGGCCTGCTGCGCCCGCCCCCGCTACCGCCGGCGCTGAGTCCGCCGGAAAACGCCGGCACGCGCCCGCTGGACACCGCCGCGCTGGTCGCCACGCTGGACACCGCCGGTCCGTTGGCTGCTGCTTTCGCCGCCTACGAGCCGCGCCCGCAACAGGTTGCCATGTTGGGAGCCGTGGCCGGGGCGTTCAACGAGGGCACGCATCTGGTGGTCGAAGCGGGCACCGGCACCGGCAAATCGCTGGCCTACCTGCTGCCTGCGATCCGCTACGCCGTGGCAAATAACACCCGCGTTGTGGTCGCCACCGCCACGATCAATCTGCAAGAACAGCTGTACAACAAAGACCTGCCCACGCTGGCCGGCGTTTTGGATACTCCCTTCCGCGCCGCCACGCTCAAAGGGCGCAGCAACTATCTCTGCCTGCGCCGTTGGGCCGCCTTCCGCCGTAGCACGCCGGCCACGCTTGACGAACTGCGCTTGCTGGTCAAGGTGCTGGTCTGGCTGCCCAAAACCGGCACGGGTGAGCGCGGCGAATTGCTGCTCACCGGCAGCGAACCGCACGGTTGGGGCAAAATCGCCGTCAGCGACGAGGGCTGCCCGCTGCACGAGTGTGTCCACAACCAGAAGGGGCTATGCTTTTTCCAGCGCGCCAAAAAGACCGCCGAAGCCGCCCATGTGCTGGTGGTCAACCACGCGCTGCTGCTGGCCGACATTGCCACCGGCAACCGCGTGCTGCCGCCCTATACGCACCTGATCATTGACGAAGCGCACCACCTGGAAGACGAAGCGACCGACCAATTGGGCTACGAAGTCACCGGCCACGAACCAGGCGAACTGGTCGCGGGCCTGAGCAAACAGCAGAGCGAGGGGCACAGCGGCTACCTGAGCGACTTGCGCCGCCTGTTTCGCCCGCGCGGGGCCGGTGGACGTGAGGCGGTAGGTGCGCCGGCGCGCGTGCGCGTGGCCGAGGCGGTGCTGGCGACTATCGAAACGTATATTGAGCGGCTGCACGCGACCTGTGAGCGCGTGCCGGCGGCGGCGCATGATCTGTTCGAGTGTATGCACCGCCTGCTGACCGCGCAAAGCGAAGAGCGCAACGAGTACGATAAGCGCCTGCGCCTGACGGAGCGCGTTCGCAAAGACCCGCAGTGGGGCGAGGTGCAACTGACCTGGGAGAACCTGGCCCTGCCCTTGACGGCGATCCTCAGCGATCTCAACAGCTTGATCGGGCTGATCGAAGAGCTAGACGCGGACGCGAGCGAACTGACCAACGTGGGCCTGGAGATCGGCAACCTGTGGGGCCAGCTGGACCTGCTGTATAACCACCTGCACGCCGCGATCACGCAGCCCAGCGCCGGCGCGGTCTATTGGCTGTCGGCCAATGCGCGCACCGGCACCACTACGATCCACTGCGCGCCGCTCCATGTGGGCGAACTGCTGGACCGCTATCTGTTCAGCAGCAAGCGCACCGTCGTGCTGACTTCGGCCACGCTGGCGACCGACGACGATTTCAGCTATATGCGCGAACGGCTGGGGCTGACCAACAGCCATGAGTTGCAGGTGGGGTCGCCGTTCGACTACGCCCGGTCCACGCTGCTCTACATCCCCGACGACTTGGCCGAACCGAACCAGCCGGGCTATCAAAAGCAACTCGAAGCGGCGATTCTGGACCTGTGCCGGGCCAGTGGGGGCCGCGCGTTGGTGCTGTTCACCTCGCACAGCGCGCTGCGGACGACCTATCGCGCCTTGCAACGCCCCATGGAAGAGGCGGGCTTGTTGCTGCTGGGCCACAATGTGGACGGCTCACGCCGCCAACTGCTGGACCGCTTCCGCAGCACGCCGCGCAGCGTCTTGTTCGGCACGTCGTCGTTCTGGGAGGGCATTGATGTGGTGGGTGACGCGCTGAGTGTGCTGGTGATCGCCAAGCTGCCCTTCCGCGTGCCTAGCGACCCGGTATTCGCCGCCCGCAGCGAAGGCTTCGATGATGCCTTTGCCCAATACGCCCTGCCCCAAGCGATCCTGCGCTTCAAGCAGGGCTTTGGTCGCCTGATCCGCCACCGCGACGACCGCGGCGTGGTCGCCATCTTGGACCGCCGCGTGGTCAGCAAAAGCTACGGCCACCTCTTCCTGCACGCCCTGCCCCCTTGCACCCAGCGGCAAGGCCCGGCGCACGGCCTCGGCCCAGCGGCGGCGGCGTGGCTGGCCGAAGGGTCCGGGGTCCGGGGTCAGGGGTCAGGCGACGGGGGGTAGTTGCGAGTCAGCGGGTGTAAAGAGAGATCGCGTTGCAAAAGCCAGAGCCAGCACTAGCACCAAATACCACGCCCCAATTTGGAAGAACGGCGGGTGCCAGATTTGCATGGCGTAAAAGACCACTGGCCCCAACCCCAGCAGCCAGCGTAGCCGATGCAGAATAGCAGTAGGTTGTAGTGCCAGCGCGCTCGTACTAGCGCGCCACAGCAGAAAGCCCGGTAGCAGTACCACTACAACATCATGGATGTAGAGATGTGGGCTAACCAACAGCAGCAAAATAGCCGCCAGCGCGAACCGCACTTGATTATCAGCTCGCCCCCAACGCGAATAAGGCCAGCAGAGGAATGCTACCAGTATTAGGCTGGTGGTAACAAGCAGTGTTTCCAAATTGTGCGCTAGCGGACTGGTATCATTGCCGATTAGCACATAGAGTAACCCGCGCCAGTTTGCCATGCCAAGCGTATATCCTAAGCGTGCCTCATCGTCAAGTCCAGACTGGAGAAAAGGAAGCAGCGCTCTGATCCAGTTACCGGAGAGCAGCAGCGAACCGGCCAGTAACACACTACTACCCAGGACAAAACTGATAACAGCGCGTGGTTTGCGCCAGATCAATAGCGCGATTCCGATTAGAGGTACTAGCTGAGTTTTGAACAGCACCAAGAGCAGCCACAGTCCCGCTGCCTGGTCAGCACCTCGGCGAAACATTAATACTGCCCCCGTCAAACCTAACAGCGCAATCACACTCATCTGTCCTTGCCAGAGGCTATGGAAGAGTGGGGCGAAACCCCAAGCTGCCAAGAGCAACACGGGCCGGTCGGTTGCCGAAGGCCGCGTGAGCAGCAACAACCCGTAGATCGCCCACGCAGCAACAGCCAGATTCAGCAGAAACCACAGCCAATAGGCAAGATCGTAAGGCAACCAAGCCAAAGCAGCAAGCAGATAGGAATTCCAGGGAGGGTACACGTTAGGTAGCAAAGCGGGCGGGTAAGGCACCGTCGCCGCGTATGCCAGTTGTGTTTGTAGCGGAATGTCGTAAAGGTGTGTCAGTTGTCCTTTCAACACGATTTGTCCGCCCACATAAACCGTGATGAAGTCGCGGCGCGTGGCATCTCGCAGGAGGTCGGGTTGCTGACTCAAATAGAATGCAAACAACCCAACAGTCATACACAGCATCGCACCATAACTGAAGAGCGCGAGAACACGCGGAACGGTCGTGTGCGAACGGGTTGGCGTAGCCGGAGTGGCAGGACTGGCAGACATGGACCGATTATAGCACAAATGCACGGCTGGAACAGGGGTACACCGACTCCGAGCATTTCCCATCCCGAATAGATGTGCTATAATACCCCCGTGACACCGCCCGCTAGAAACGCCGACCGCCGATGAGCATCGAAACGCCGCCCAATCCCACCGTGCGCCCCGCCGCTGCCCCGCCGCTCCGTGCCCGTGGGGCGGCGGGGCGGACGGAGCGTGGG
>JALYUO010000676.1 GCA_030853735.1 Chloroflexota bacterium | reverse complement strand
GGCCGGCGCATCCGTGGCCGGCGGCGGCAGCGTGGCGGGTGTAGCCGGGGTTGTGGCGGTCGCCGGCGGCGCGGTCGGGCTAGGCAGTGGTCCGCTATCGCAAGCGACCAGGGCGAACGTTAGCAGTAAAGTCGCCAGCTTCTGCGCCGCACGTAGGTGGCCCATTATTGCTGGAAAGTGAGACCCAAGCGACCCAGCATGATCGCGTCGCCGGGGCGCAGGGGCACTGGCGTGTTAGCTGGGATGCGGCGCTGGTTGTGCAGCGTGCCGTTGACGCTGTTCAGGTCTTCCAGGTAGAACTGCCCGTTGCGGCGGCTGATGCGTGCGTGGCGGCGCGATACGCCTTGTTCCAACCCGCCGTGCGGGTTCAAGTCTACATCCGGGAAGCTGTTGCTCTGGCCGTCTTCGCGCCCCAAGATCACATCGTCACGTACCGGCAACGGCAGTTCGGCGCGGCTGGCCGTCACGATCAGGCGACCCGCCGGCATCGTACCGCCGGCGGGCGGCGTAGCAGCGGGCGCGACCGGCGGCGGGGTGCCGAAGGGACTGGGGCCGCTTGTCGGCGCACCATAAGGCGGACTCGGCGGGGCGAACGGCGGTGGACCGGGCGCGGGCGCAAACGGCGGTGGCCCGGCCGGCGGGGCGAACGGCGGCGGACCTGACGGATAGGCTGCCCCGCCGTTCGGGGTCAGCAACGACGCACCACAATTATCGCAAAACGCCTCGCCGGGGATGACCGGCGTGCCGCAGACTGGGCAGGCGCTCGGACCGGCACTGGCGACCGGCGGGGGCATGGTGGTCTGCCCGCCCTCGCCCAGCGGCTGGTAGACCGGGCTGGCGGGCGGCATCGGCCCGCGCACCGGCGCGCCACAGGCATCGCAAAACGAGACTCCATCGGGCAGTTCGGTGTTGCAACGCGGACAACGGATCATCGCGGTTCCTCTCCGCCGGCACGACCGGCCACGGGACGGGGGCCGTCCCTACAGTTTATCCAAGCGCACCGTCTGGCCGCTGGCAAAGCGGATCGTCTTGCGCCCTTCGGGAGTCATGGTGCGACCTTTTTCTAGGTTCGCCAGTTCGGCTTGCACCGTCGCCGCGAGTTCTACATCACCCTGATTGAGCAGGCGAGTGAGCGCATTTTGCAGCTTGCCGGTCGCCGCCGGCAGATTGCCCGCCTCTAGGTCGGCCAGGGCCGCGGTTTGCAACTTAAAGGCGGTGACTTTCTCGACCAGGTTCATCACCGCCGGGTCGGCTTCGCGCAGCACGGTCGGATCGGCGCTATATTCCAGCAGCACATCGGCGGCCACCGTCTCGCGGGCGGCACTGCCGGCCTGATAGGTCACGGCGACCTGCGCCACGCGGTATGACCCGACCGGGCGTGGCGGCACCACCAGTTCCAGCAGCAACGTTTGCCCGTGGCCCTGCGCGATCTCACCGAGCGGCGCGCTCAGGCTGCGCCCAGCGGGGTCAGCGGCCCCCGTGGTCAACCGACTGATCAGCGGGTGGACACGGAAGATGGTGCGGCACGTCACCGCTAGCGCGTTCCGCACATCAAGTTGCGCGTCGGTCAGCGCGACGGCTTGCATTTGCTGCACGGTGCGCTGGAAGTGGCGCGGAATGTCGTCGGCGTTTCGCACATAATCGGCGCTGCCGCCGCTGCGCTCGCCAATCGTTTCCAGCAGCTTATCGTTCCAGTCGCGGCCAATGCCCAGCGCAACAATCGGCACGCCCATCGTGCGCGCCGCGTCGGCCTGCTCAAGGCAGCGTTTTTCTTTCTCGGTGATGCCGTCGGTGAGCAGCAGCATCCGGGTGACGGCGGGGTTCATGGCACGGGTGGCCCCCCCCTCCCCTGCGCCGTCCGTTTGCGGCCCCACGCGCTGCCACAGTTCGCGCAAGGCGGCTTCCATCGCCGGGGCCATGTTGGTGCCGCCGTCGGCGCTCAGGCGAAGGATCTCCGCGCTGATGGCCGCTTTGCCGGCTTCAGTCGCGGCCTGGCTGGGCACCAGCACGCGCGCCTTGTTGTTAAACGCGACCACCGAGAGCGTATCCTGCGCTTGCAGCCCCTGCAACACCGCCAGCACCGCCTCGCGCAGGCGCTCGATTTTCGCGCCGCGCATCGAACCGCTGCGGTCCAGCACCAGGCTCAGGTTCAACGGCAGGGTCGCCGCCGTCGCTGTCGCCGTGGGCCGCAATTCGACCAGCGCATAGACCAGTTGCTCGCTGGATAACACCGGCACACGGGGCCGTCCCAGCAGCACGCGCAGATTTAATTCTCCGGCCACCGTGTCCACTCCTTACCCTGCCACACCCTGCCACACCCTGCCACACCCTGCCATCTTGTATCGCTTCTACCGCCGCATTATACGTTTACGCAACGGGCGCGTCAATGTTGCACAAGCGGGCCGGGTGTGGTATACTTACAGACTGTGGCGCAGGTGCGGCGAGAGCGATGCCTGCGCGTCTGGCGGGTGTGGATGGGTACGGCCGGCCGCCAACAGCGCGGCGGACCGACAAAAATTGCTGATAGCTGCCGGCCTATGGCGGATAGCTTGAAAGGGTGTAGCGCGTGTTCAATATTCAGTTACCGCAGATCGAACGGGTCCAGACAGGGACCGATTACTCCTTATTTCGCATTGAACCGTTGGAACCGGGCTGGGGCCATACGCTGGGCGCGGCGTTGCGGCGCATCTTGTTGTCGTCGCTACCGGGGGCCGCCGTCACGGCGATCCGGCTGGATCCGCTGAGTGCCGATATGAACGGGGTCGAAGGGGTGCAGGAAGACCTGCTCGATATTATCCTCAACGTAAAGCAGGTGCGCTTGCGGGCCGCCGGTGATGCGTTGAGCGCCGCCCAGGTGGTGGGCCTGCGCGCCGCCGGCGAACGGCACGGCGGCATGGAACTGACCGCCGCCGACTTGGTTCTGCCGGATGGGGTCGAAGTGCTAAACCCCGACCATGTGCTGGCGACGCTGGATCGCGCCGACGCGCCGGTGGAGATGGAAGTGCAGATCGCAGGCGGGCGGGGCTACGTCTCGGCGGATCAGCACACCGATACGCCGCTCGACATGATCCCGGTGGACGCGATCTATACGCCGATCCCGCGCGTCAACTACATCATCGAACACACCCGCGTGGGCATGATGACCAACTACGACCGCCTGCTGCTCGAAATCTGGACCGACGGCACGATCACGCCTGACGACGCGATCAGCCAGGCCGCACGCATCTTGACGCGCTATGCCACCAGCATCGCCTCGTTCGGGCAGGAGTCGGAGAGCGCGCAGGAACCGCCGGCCGCCGTCAGCGACGCGGTCGCCGCGCCCAGCATCGGCAATGTCACTCTCGAAGACCTGAAGCTGTCGGTGCGGACGCTCAACGCGCTCAAACGGGCCAACATCAACAGCATCGCCCAAGTCTTGGAGACCGGCAACCAAGAGCTGATGTCGCTGCGGAACTTCGGCCAGAAATCACTCGACGAACTGCGCGTCGCGCTGGCCGCCAACGGCATCCACAAAGACGGCGTATAAGTCGCCGGCTGTCCGACAGCAAAAAGCCCGCGCTCCTGGTTAGGAAGTGCGGGC
>JALYUO010000650.1 GCA_030853735.1 Chloroflexota bacterium | reverse complement strand
TCTGAGCGCAGCGAAGAATGACAAGCCTCCTCTTTGTGCTGGGTTGCCCAGTGACTTACGTTTCACGTTTGCAACTATTCTGCCTGAGTAGGAGGTGGTTCCACTCGGCGACAGGGGCGGCTGGCCGGCCACGAATGGGGGCACGAATACACGAATGGGACCACGCAGGAAGCCGGCCACCCAGCGGCCCGGCTGACCAAGGCCGTCCCCGCTCTAGCACGCTCTACCCATGCCCTCCACCCCCGCATTCGTGTATTCGTGCCCCCATTCGTGGCCGGTCGGTCGCCCCGCAGTCGCTAGGCGGAGCTACCTCTCTACACTGCGTTCGTCAGTGCGCCACAGTAGCATCGTTAGGCAATGACTCACGTTTCACGTTTCACGCCCTACGTTTCCTTCTTGCCGAACAGCCCGGCGGGGCGGACGAGCAGCACCACGGCCATCAGCAGCACGGTGGAGGCGCGGGCGATGGAGGGGCTGAACTTGACCGCCTCTTCCAGGCCGGGCAGATGGATGCCGGTGGTGACCAGTTGGTCGCCGAAAGCGCGGGCGAGGCCGACCAGCAGCGCGCCGAGCGCGGCCCCGGAGAAGCTGCCCATGCCGCCGATGACCACGGCGATAAAGGCCAGCAGCAAGAACTCTTGCCCCATGTCGGGGTACACGCCGATGAACGGCGCGGCGGCGACCCCGCCCAGCGCGGCCAGCCCGGTGCCCAGCGCGAAGACCAGGGTGAAGATCCAGCGCACGTTGATGCCCAACGCTTGCACCATTTCGCTGTCTTGCACGCCGGCGCGGATGATCATGCCGAGGCGCGATCGGCGCAGCAACAGGGTGATGGCGATAAACATCACCACGCCGAGCAGGATGATGAACAGGCGATAGGTCGGGAAGGGGCGACCTAGCACATCAATCGAGGCGCAGCCTTTGGTCAGCCAGTCGCTGATGGTGGCGGAGCGGCAGTCGGCGCCGCGTGTGGCGAACTGGCTGGGCATTTCCATATTGAAGCCGGTCGGCCCCCAGATGCCCTTGACCGCTTCCGTACCGACAAAGACGAGGCCCAGCGTGAGCAGCACCTGATAGATGGGCCGCACATAGAGCGGGCGGATCAGGCTCCATTCGACCAAGCCACCCAGCACCGCGCCCGCCGCTGCGCCGGCCACCAGGGCCAGCACAAAGCGTCCATTCGACGGCAAGCCCAGCACGAAGGCCGCGCCCGATTCGCGGGTGTATACGAGGATTAGGGCGATGATCGCGACGGCGAGGCCCAGCACGAGGCTGCGGAGATTGAGTTGCCGTCGCCCGGCGCGGGCCGGTTCCAGCCAGCCGCGCAGCAGGCCCAGCAGCAGGCCCGCCGCGAGGGCGGCCAGTACCCGCGTCAGGTACTGCCCATCCGGTTCGCTGAGGGCGGTGGGACTGGCTGCGCCGCCGGCGATGGGCGCGAGGGCCAGCAGGTCCAGCCCCCAGACGGCGGCCAGCAGCAACCCTCCTCCGACCACGCCTAGCGCGCCGATCACCGCCCGCGCCGTCGGGCTACCCTGCGCCGGCCCGCGCAATACCCCCGCCAGCCGTCCGCCGATGACCAGACCGCCCAACACCGCCAGCAATAGCGGCAGCGTGTTCAGCATCAGGCGCGGATTGGCGTAGAAGGTGTAGCCGACATACGCGCCGATCATGAAAAAGATGCCGTGCGCGAAGTTGAGCACGTCCATCAGGCCGAAGATCAGCGACAGGCCCGATGTGACCAGGAAGTAGAGCGCGCCCAGCGTCAGCCCCGACAGCAGGATACTCGCCGTAACCTGGGGCTTGTATTGGGTGCCCATCCAGATCAGCATAAGTACGACGATGCCGAGCGTGACCAACAAGGGCCGGTTGCGCGTCAAGAGATTTGCCATTATGCAGCCCCCAGGTAGCGTGTGACGGTGGCCCGATCCGCCACCAGATCGGCCATGCGCCCGGCCTGCACCGTCCGCCCATCGTCCAGGATGAAATACTGATCGGCCAATTGCGCGGCCATGCGGAAGTTTTGCTCGACCAGCAGTACCGTCATCGTGGCCGCGAGGCGGCGCAGGGCGGCCACGATGCCTTCGATGATGATCGGGGCCAAGCCCTCGCTCGGTTCGTCAATCAGCAGCAGGCGGTTGTCGGGCACCAGGGCGCGGGCGATAGCCAGCATTTGCTGCTGACCGCCCGATAGTTGGCCGCCGGGCAAGCGGTAGAAGCGTTTCAGATCGGGAAACAGGTCGAAGATCAGGTCGCTGTGGCGGGCGAGGTCGCCGCGTTTGCGTTCGGCGATGCGGAGATTTTCTTCGACGGTCAGATCGCGGAAAACGGCGCGGTGTTCGGGCACATAGCCCACGCCGCGCGCCGCGATGCCGAACGCGGTTAGGCCGCCGATCTCCTCGCCGCCCAGCAGGATGCTGCCGGTGCGCGGGGCCAGCAGGCCCATGATCGAGCGCAGCGTGGTGGTTTTGCCGGCCCCGTTGCGGCCCAGCAGGGCGGTGATGCTGCCCGCCGGCACGGCCAGCGACACCCCTTCCAGGATATGGAACTGGCCGATGAAAGTGTGAATACCGTCAACCGTGAGCAGATCCGTCATCGTCCAGGCTCCCCCCCAGGTAGGCTTGTTGTACGGCCGGGTTGCTGCGGATTTCGTCGGGTGTGCCTTCGGCCAACAGGCTGCCCTGGTGCATCACGGTGATGCGATCCGAGACGTTCATGACGATGCCCATGTTGTGTTCGACCAGCAGGATCGTCTTGCCGCTGCCCACCTGCACGCGGCGGATGATGTCGAGCAGCATAGGCACCTGTTCGGAGGCCATGCCGGCGGTCGGTTCGTCGAGTAGCAGCACCTGCGGGTCGGCGGCCAGGATGATCGCCAGTTCCAGCTTGCGCTTATCGCCGTGCGGCAAGGTGGCGGCGAGGGCTCCGGCTTTGGCGCTCAGGCCGACCGTTTCGAGCGCGGCTTCGGCGGCGGCGGTGTAGCGGCGCAGGTGCGCGGCGCTGGCCCACAGCTTGAAGCTGTCGTTGCCTTGGGCCTGGGCGGCCAAGCGCGCGTTTTCCAGCACACTCAAGCTGGGAAAGACGTTGGTGATCTGGAAGGCGCGGCCCAAGCCGAGGTGGGCGATGCGGTGCAACGGCAGGCTGGTGATGTCGCGCTCGCGCAGCAGCACTTGGCCGCGCGTGGGCTTGATCGCGCCGCTGATCAGGTTGAACAGCGTGGTCTTGCCCGCGCCGTTCGGCCCGATGATCGAGTGGATGGTGCCCGCCTGCACCTGGAGATTGACCCCCTCGACGGCGCGCAGGCCGCCAAAGTGCCGGGTCAGGTCGCGGGTTTCGATGATTGTAGGCATAAGCGTTCCGTAGGCTGTGAGCCGTGGGCCGTGAGCCGTGAGCTGTGGGCCGTGAGCCGTGGGCGGTGGGCCGTGAGCGGTAGTCTATAAGTAACTCGTAAACCTCCAAGCAAAAGGAGGGGTTTGTCATTCTGAGCGCAGCGAAGAATCTGCTGCCGTGTGCGCCAGTACCAAGCGGGCGACGTGCTGCCCGCAGCGTATGCCTGCGGTCAGGAGGGGCCCCACTCCGACGGATTCTTCACTGCGTTCAGAATGACATGGACTGCGGCGTTAAGTCTGTGATTTGCAATCCGGTTACAGATCACAAATCACAGACAACGGCGCACCGCCCACAGCCTACTGCCTATGGGCTACTTACACCGTCCGAGCGCCGCCGGCACCTCGCAGGGCGGGGCGGTTTCTTCGGGGGAGTAGATTTTCACGACTTGGAAGAACTTGGATTCGGGATCTTTGACGTTGGTCAGCTTCGCTAAGGCCATGGCTTGCAGCAGCACATGGTCGCCGGGGCGGACCGTGTAGGTGCCCTTCGGCCCCTCGAACTTCAGCCCTTCCCAGGCTTTGATCACGCCATCGGCGGTGGGGTCGCCGTTGGTGCTTTCGAGCGCCCGCACCACCATCTGCGCGGCGGTGAAGCCCTCTTCGCTGAACAGGTCGGGCGTGGTCTTGTAGCGGGCGTTGTAGCGTTGCACCAGCAGGCGGTTGACGGGGGTATCAAAGATACTGTAATGGTAGATCAGCAGGCCGACCGAGCCGACGGCATCGGCATAGCCCTTCGCCAGGGTCTGGTTGTCACCAAAGCCGGTGGCAACGGTCAGCTTGTCGAACACGCCGAGTTGTTGCATCTGCTGGAATAGGGGCACGAAGCCGGTGCCGGCCCAGGTGACGATCACCACGTCGGCCCCGGAGTCGAGGATCTGGTTCAGGTAGGGCGTGAAATCGGTGGTGTCGAGCGGGGCGAAGACGGTGCCCAGGCCGGTGGCACTGTCGTTAGTGACGAAGGTGCCGCCGCCGGCTTTGACCACCTGGTAGAAGGCCGCCGCCGAGCCGCGGCCGAAGGCATAGTCGGGGGCTAGTTGGACGAACTTTTTGCCCATGCCGTTCAGCGCGGTGCCCATGGTTAGGGCATCTTGGCCGCTGGTGCGGCTGGTGCGGAAGGTGTAGGGGTTCCAGTTCTTGCCGGTCAGGTCGGGGCTGCCGGCGGGAGCGGCCAGATAGGGGATCTTGTTCTGGCCGGCCAGCGCGGACACGGCCAGCGCCGCGCCGGAACTGGGCACGCCGACCAGGATCTTCGCGCCGTCTTTTTCAATCGCTTCGCGGGCCAGGGTCACCGCTTTGTCGGGTACGCTGGCGGTATCTTTGGTCACGACTTTGACTTCGTGGCCCATCACTTTGCCGGTGCCGCCGGTGGCGTAGTCGAGGCCGATGGCGAAGCCCTGCTCGAACATGGGGCCGTAGATCGAGAGCGCACCGGAGTCATCGGTCAGCAGACCGACCGTGACCGCCGCGCCGGCTGGGGAGTTGTTCTGCTTGTTGGTGAAGGTGCCCAGTTGCGCGAGCAGCACATCGAACGGTGCCGCATTTTCGGGATGGGCCTCGAACACGGCACGCTCGAAATATTGCACGGTGTAGGTCTTGCCGTCGAGGTCCGACCGCTCTTGGAACTCTTCGGAGATGGGGAAGCCCTGTTGGGCCAGCCCGCCGTGGCTCTTCCAATAGGCCAGGAACTTGCCGCCGATGTGCTTGCCGGTCTCTTTGAACAGCGTGCTGTCGGCGGCGGTGCTGGCCTTCTGCTCCGGCGCGCCGTTGGGATGGCGCTTCTGGAAGTAGAAGTTGCCCAGCAGCGAGAGCAGCACGTCATACGGCGCGGCCTTTTCGGGGTGGGCCTCGAACACGGCGCGCTCAAAATACTGCACGGTGTAGGTCTTGCCGTCGGTGGCGCTTTTCTCCTGCATTTCGCCGGAGATCGGGTAGCCCTGCTGGGCGAGGCCGCCGTGGCTCTGCCAGTAGGTGAGGAACTTGCCGCTCACCGTTTGGCCGGTTTGCGGAAAGGTCTGCGATCCCGTCTGCGCCTGGCTGATGCCCGCGCCGGGTAGAGCGGTGACGACCAGGGTCAGGCCGGCGGCCAGCGATAGCCAGCGGGTCTTGATGGAATTCATGCGTTCTCCTCCCATAATGTAAAAACTCATACTGCCTCGAACCGAAGGTAAAAACTCGTACTGCCTCGAACCGATAGAACTACAGACTCCGGTTTCCGGCCGGGCGGGACGGCGCGGGAACCCGTAATCTCCCCTTATGGTGCGGCCAGCCAGCCGGCGACCTGACTCACGGCGCTGCTGTCCCAGGCCAGTTTCAGATGATTGAGCGCGGTGTTGGTGACTTTGCCACCCAGCGTGGCGATGCCGACGCTGTCGCTGCAACTGGCGCTGAACACCACGCCGTCGCTCGGCCCGGTGTGTTCGTTGTGGATGTTGGGAATGTCGTTCAGGCCGCCGCAGTAGAGGTAGGTCCGCACGTTCGCCGGGATACCGTGGCTGCGGATGGTGCTGACCAGCGACCCCTGGTTGACGGCGACATCAATGCCGTCGCTGTAGGACGTGTAGCCCCAGCCGCCGTAGTAGGTGGTGTACCAATCCTGCTCGCTGCTGGGCAGAGCGTAGACCCCATCCCAGCGATAGAGCATCTGCTTTTGGCCGGGGAAATAGTTGCCGCTGCTGGTGGTGTAGATGGTCAGGTCGGGGTGGTTCGACCATACGCCGTAGCAGAGCAGCGAACTGTGGGCCGCCGGGCCGTTGGCGCTGACCCCGCAGAGCGGATACGCGCCGACCGACGGCAAGATACCGTGGCGGAAGGTGTAGTCTATGCCTTTGTTGGGGCCGCCCAATAGCAGCAGGCGGCGGATATTGCCGGCATAGGCGGTGCCGCCGGTTTTATAGACGGACGAAGCGTATTGGCGGGCGGCAAACGCGCCTTTGCTCCAAGCGACCACATCCACCTGGGCCGCGCCGGTGCGCGTTTTGATGACCTCGACGGCATCGTTGATGGCCTCCGCCCAGTAGTAGTTGTCGCCCTGCTTGTTGGCGAAGTTGATGGCAAACACGCGGTAGCCCTGACCGGACAGTGCCTGCATCATGCCGGTGCCGGGGCAGGTGGCTGCGCCGCAGTTGCTGCCGCTGTTGGGCGCGGCCCAGGCGCGGTCGGCGTTGTCGTTGGCCCCATGCACCAGCAGCACGGGGATGGGCTTGCTGCCGGTGTTCCAGCCCGGTGCGTAGTAGAGCAGGAAGCGGCTGGAGGCGGGCTGGGCGGTGCCGAAGAAAGTGGCGCGCTGGCCGTCCTGGTTATTGCGCCCATCGCTCAGGTAGTCTTCGGCGGCGAATAGGCTGCCGTTGTCGCGCCAGCGTTCCACCTGCGCCCAGCCGTAGCTGACGCTGCTGAAAGTGGCTTCCAGGGTGCGCGAGGCGGTGGCGGTGGCGGGGCGCGTCCCGAATGCACCGCCCGCGACCCCCGCCAGTAGCAGAGCCACTATCCCGATGCCGCGTACAACTCGTCCCACCGGAACGGGGTGCCGGATCGTCTGCATTGTCGATCCTCCTCTGTGGGGCGCGCTGTCGTTGCACGCCTGGGCTGATAAGCTCGTTGTTGTAGCGTTATTGTAGCACAAATGTTCCGATAATGCAATAGGTTTTGCGATCAATTTTGCTACGATTTTGATCCTGAAACACTGCCCATGTGCTGCACCAGCAGGGCGACGACGGTTTCGGGCGCTTCGATGATGGGGGAGTGGCCGACTCCCGGCAGGACGATGTGGCGGGCGTGTAGGGCGGCGGCGGCGCGGTCGGCATTGGCCCCGCCGGTCAGCAGGTCGCCCTCGCCACTGATGACCAGGGCCGGCACGCCGGTGGTCTGTAAGCGGTTGCCGGGCTGCCAAGCGACCAGCGCGGGCAGGTTTTCGAGCGTGGCGGCGTGGCTTTGGGCGTGGCCGGTTTTGACCAGGCGATCCCAGTAGGCATCGGCGGGGGAGGCAGGAGCCATCGCTTTGAGCGCCTGGCCGAACAGGGCGGGGTCGGCCAGCAGCGCCTCCTGCGAGGCGGGCACGTTGTAGGCGGCGGGCATTCCATCCACCCAGGCGGGAGAAACGGCAGTGAGCGACAGCACCCGTTCTGGGGCAGCGAGCGCCATTTGCATTGCCACCCCACTGCCGAGCGAGTGGCCGACGAGGTGGAAGCGGTCCAGGCCCAGCGCGTCGGCGAAGGCCAATATATCGGCGCTGAGGTCAGGCAGCGTGTAGCCGCTGTCGGGGCCACGGGTTTGGCCGCGCCCACGCAGGTCGGGGGCCAGCCCGCGCCAGCCGGCGGGTAGGCGGGCGAGGACCGGCTCCCACCACGCGCCGGTGGCCCAGTTGCCGTGGATCAGGATGACGGGCGTACCCGCGCCCTGTTCCAGATAGTGAATCGTGCTGGTGCCGGCGGTTACCGTTGCCATTTGCAGCGTCCTCTCAGAGATTGCGGCGGATCAGGGTGTGTAATTGATGACCAGGGTGGGAGCGTAGGTCGTGTTTTCGCCGCCGTAGAGTGTCAGCACATCGCTGGTGAAATCCACGGCGGCGGTGGCCTTGATGCGGAACTGGGTGCGTCCGGTTTTGTTGACATAACTAAAAGCACTGCTCGGTAGCAGGACTTCGCTGTAAGCGTTGTTGGCGCTGGGCACCGTGAGCGTGGCGATGCCGGTGCCCGAAGCCGCCGCGTTGTAGTCGGTTTGGACCAGCGCGCTGCTGGTGCCGAACGCGCCGTTGCGAATGTCGAGTGATAACCCGGTGACGGTGCCGGCCAGGGTTTGGCGATAGATCCGCAGGCGGACGCTGCTGACGGTGGCGGTGTCGGGTAGGGCGCTGGTGTCGAAGGAGAGGATGCCGCGATAGGTATCCGTATTATACATCCCTTTGTCGCCGGCTTTCAAGACTGTGGTGCTGAACCCGTCAGCGAGCAATGCGCCGGCATAGCCGTCTTCAGCGGCCAGCGAGGCGACCGTCAGGCTGTTACCGGCCACTGGAGTCGCGGTCGGCGTGGCCGTGGGCGGGCTGACCGGCGTGTTCGTGGCGGTGGGTTGGCCGACGGGAGTGTTGGTCGCGGTCGGCGTATTCGTAGCGGTTGCGCCGGGTGGGCTGGTGGGGGTGGCGGTGGGGGCGGGCGCGCCGTTCTTGGGGTGGGCGACGAAGAAGGCCCAGGTGATGGCGCTGGCTTTCGGCCCCTGCGGGTCGGTATAGGAGCCGGCGCTGTTGCCGCCCGACCAGGCGTGGCCCATACCGGTGACGATGTACTTTTCCATCACTGTTGCGCCGGTCGTGCTGTCGTTGTAGATGTATTGGGTATAGGCGCGGCCGCCGGGCACGGTGCCGGTGTTGGTCACATCGGCGATGTCGTCAATGTTGTTGTTGTCCACGCCGTCCGAGGCGCGGTCATTGGTCTGCGCCCATTGCGACAGCACCTGGTTGCCGTTGATGGGGTAGACGGTGTAATCGCTGCTGCCGTGGAAGACGAGCGTGGGCACGACGCGCTTGTAGCTGCCCATCGCGGTGTAGGCAGCGTTGCCTTGCGTCACCGGGTCGGGGCCACCCTGGCTGAGGGCGGTGTTGCCGGCGGTTTGGGTGGTGGCGGCTTTGTATTCCAGCCCGGAACCGACCATGATGGCAGCGAAGATGTCGGGGTAGGTCGCGCCCATGACCACGCTCATGGCTGCGCCCGCCGACAGGCCGGCGACATAGACGCGGTTGCTGTCCACCGTGTAGTCCGTCTCCACCTGGCCGACCAGACCCGCCAGCAAGGCCGGTTCGCCGCTGCCGCGCGACTGGTGGGCGGCATCATACCACTGCCAGCATTTGCTGGACTGCACTGAGCTGGGCTGATCGGGATAGACCGCCAGGAACGTGTTGCTTTCGGCGTAGGTGTTCATTTCGGTGCCGGCGGCGAATCCGTCGGGGTCTTGGGTGCAGCCGTGCAGCATCAGCACCAACGGCACGGCGCTGCCGGCCACGTAGCCGCCGGGGATATAGACCTTGTAGGTATGGCCGCCGTAGGTCTTGCTCACGAAGGTGCCCGCACCCTGCGCCGGCTGAACCGGGAGCGTTAGCAGGGCCAGCGCCAATGCCAGCCCCGCGATGCCGAACTGTTGACCGTTGCCTCGTTGCATGGTCATCTTATGGTCCCTCCGCCTGATCGGCTGATAAACTCGGTCACCAAGTCACAAAATTCGACTACCTGTTCCAGCGCCGCCGCATGGCCGCAATCCGGCATGATCTGGAGTTCGCCGTGCGGCACGCCCGCCGCGATCTCCCGCGCCAGCTTGGGCGGGGTCAGCACATCGTCGGCACCGACGATGACCAGCGTGGGCGCACGGATCAGGGCCAGCCCGGCGCGGCAGTCGTGGACCAGCGCGCCGGCGATCAGGTTGCGGGCAGGGGCTTGTGGCAAGTTGACCCCCTTTTCGCGGAAGCCTTGTAGGGCTTCGTACTTTTCGTCGAGAAACGCGCCGCCCCAGACCCAGGGTAAGGCGACATCGAAGCGCACGGGGCTGCCGCCCGCTTCCATCGCCCGCAGCCAGGAGGTTAGCTTGGCGCGCAGGAGGGTGTCTACCGCCGCATACGCCCCGGCCACGGTCAGGCTCTGTACCCGGTCCGGCTGGGCGGCGGCAAAGGTGAGGCAGGCCGCGCCGCCGTTCGACAGCCCGACCAAATGCGCCTGCGTGATGCTCAACGCATCCAGCAGCCCGGCCAGGTCGGCGGCGTGCTGGGCGGTTTCATACACCTCATCCGGTTTGTCCGATTGGCCCTGACCCCGGCAATCGTAGACGAGGCAGTGGTAGCGGGCGATAAAATAGGGTAGGTGCGGCCCCCAACTGCTGGTGTCGGTGAGCAAGCCGTTGACAAAGACCACCACCGGCCCAGCGGCGTTGCCGTGCCATTCATAGTAGAGGTTTAGGTTGTTGACGGCGGCTGTCGGCATGGTGGTCCTTGTGCGCGTAAAACGTAAAACGTAAAACGTAAAACGTAATGTGTAGAGTGCAATGTAGTGTCGCTATGGGCTATGGACTCGTTAATTCACGTTTCACGTTTCAGCTTACCTTATAGAAAGCAGAGAATGTGTCATTCTGAACGCAGTGAAGAATCGGCCGCCGGGCGCAGCAGGCCCATTCCAGCGTATCCCTCCGCCCGGCGTAGGCGGGCAGGTGACTCTGTACACGCCCCGGCCGATTCTTCGCTGCGCTCAGAATGACAGCACCTCTCATGTGGCTGTAGCCTGAATAGTTACTTACGTTTCACGTTTCACGTTTCACGTTTTACGTTTTACGTTTCCGGCTCCCCATACTCCACCCGCAACTGCCGCTTGTCTACTTTGCCGGCGGCGGTGAGGGGGAGGGTGGGGGCGAAGATGATGCACTTGGGTATTTTGTAGCGGGCGAGGCGTTCGGCGGCGAAGTGGAGCAGGGTCTCGGCGGTTAGGTTGTTGGTGGCGCTACGCGCATCGGCCCCGGCGTGGCTGTTGAGGTGGGCGGGACGGGCGACGACGATGGCGCGGCCCACTTCGCCCCAGCGCGAGTCGGGCACGCCGATGAGCGCAACCTGGGCCACGGCTGGGTGGCCGGCGAGGACGTTTTCGACTTCGGCGGGATAGATGTTTTCGCCGCCGGAGATGATCAGGTCTTTGCTGCGCCCGACGATGGTGTAGGCTCCATCACTGTCGCAGACGGCCAGATCGCCGGTGTGCAGCCAGCCGTCGCGGATGGCGGCGGCGCTCTCGGCGGGGCGGTTCCAGTAGCCCGCGCAGACGTGCGGCCCGCGGATCAGCAACTCGCCGACTGTGCCGGGCGGGCAGGCGTGGCCGTCGGCATCCGCCAAGCGCACATCTACCTGCAACAGGGGATAGCCCACCGCGCCCGGTTTGCGGCGCACGTCGGCTTGGGGCAGCCAGAAATTATTGGGGCCGGCCTCGGTTAGGCCGTAGCCGGTCTTGAAGTCCACGCCGCGCGCCCAAAACGCCGCAAACACCGGCTGCGGGCAGGGCGCACCGCCGCTGATCAGCAATTTGAGCGGGCTGAAATCGGCCCCGGCCCAGCGCGGGTGGGCTTGCAACGCCTGGAACATAGTGGGCACGCCGAACCAAACCGTCACCGTGCCGCCGGCGATCCAATCATAGACTTGGTCGGGGTCGAAGCCGCGACAGACGATGGAGGTGCCGCCGATCAGGACCAGCGGGGCGGTAAAGACGTTGAGGCCGCCGGTATGGAATAGCGGTGCGTTGAGCAGGGTGCAATCGTCGGGAGTCAGCCCCCAACTGGCGACGGTGTTGATGGCGTTCCAGGCGATGTTGCCGTGGGTCAGCACCGCCCCTTTGGGCGTGCCGGTGGTGCCGCCGGTGTAGCACAAGACCCACGGATCGCTATCCAGCACGGCGACGGGCGGCAGCGGGGCCGCCGAATGTGCTTCGCGCTCGGCGAAGGGGATGTCGGCGGCCTGGGCGCGCCCGGCGGGATCGAGGGCCACCCAGCAGGCAACGCTGGTGGGCAGGGCTTGCAAGGCCGTAACCAGTGGCGCGCACTCCGGGCCGTAGACCAGGACGTGCGGGGTCGCGTCGGCCAGCAGCGCGTGCAGTTCGGGCACGGTGAGCCGGATGTTGAGCGGTTGGAGGATCGCACCCAGCTTGGCGCAGGCAAACCAGAGGTCCAGATACTCGACGCAGTTGCCGGCCAACACGGCCACCCGCCCACCGCGCTCTACGCCCAGCGCGCGCAACAGGGCCGCCGTGCGGTTCGCCGCCGCGTTCCAGGCGCGGTAGGTGATGGCCTGATTCTCATGCAGCGTGTCAATCAGCGCCACGCGGTCGGGGCTGAGTTGCGCGCGTTTGGCTAATGCGTCGGCGATGAGCATGGCGATCCTTTGATTGCGGATTGCGGAATGCGGATTGCGGAATGACGACGAGTTCTGAGTTCTGAATTGACCCCTGACCCCCGACCCCTGACCGCCTACGTGCCGATGACGAGGCCGCCGTCTACGGAGAGGACGGTGCCGTTGATGAAGCTGGATTCTTCGGAGGCCAGGAACAGGTAGGCGTGGGCGATGTCGGCGGGGCGGCCCATGCGCCCGACGGGGGTGTGGGCGACCATGCCGGCGAGGACGGATTCAGGCATCCCGGCGGTCATGTCGGTGGCGATGAAGCCGGGCGCGACGACATTGGCGGTGATACCGCGTTTGCCTAGTTCGCGCGCCCAGACGCGGGTCATGCCGATGACCCCGGCTTTGCTGGCGGCGTAGTTGGTCTGGCCGAAGTTGCCGTAGAGGCCGACGACGGAGGAGGCGCTGATGATGCGCCCATAGCCGGCGGCGATCATGCTGGGCACGAGCGCCTGGGTGCAGTTGTACACGCCTTTGAGGTTGACTGCGATCACTGCGTCAAAGTCGGCTTCGCTTAGGCCACCGACGGGCGCGCCGTCTTTGATACGTACCAATTGTGCGTCACGGGTGATGCCGGCATTGTTGACCAGGATATGCACTTCGCCCCAGGCGGCCAATGTGGCGGCGGCGGCGGCCTGCACTTCGGCCTGCACCGTGACGTTGACGCGCTCGAAACGGGCCTTGCCGCCGGCTTCGGTCAGTTCGGCGACTAACGCCTGCCCCGCTGCCTCCGACATATCCCAAATAGCTACCTTCGCGCCCGCCGAGACAAACACGCGGGCGGTTTGCGCGCCGATGCCGTTCGCGCCGCCGGTGATGACGGCCACGCAGCCGTCTAGTCGGATCCCCATCGCACCACACTTGCTCCCCAGGCGTAGCCGATGCCGGCGGCGACGATCACCATCAGGGTGCCGTCGCGTAGCCGCCCTTGCGCTACGCCTTCTTTGATCGACACCATCGCATCTTGTTGACCGATGTGCCCGTAGTCGGATAGATAGACCGTTTGATCAGCGCGCAAGCCTAGTTCACGCAGCACCCAGTCGTGGGCCGAACGCTTCATGTGCAGGATGTTGAGGTAGCCGATGTCGGCGCGGGTGCAGCCACTGGCGGCTAACGCGTCGTCAATCACCTGGATAAAGTTGTGCATGGACAGGCTATCGAGGCGGGCTTTCATGCCCGCTGGGTCGGGCACATCGAGATAGGGACCGCCCGCCGCCAGGATCGCCGCCGTATTGGGGGCCATGGTGCCGCCGGTGGGCACGATCACATCGCGCGAAAATGCGCCGTCGCTGATCAGCGCCGACCCTAGCAGCCGGTTCTGCGGATGGCCCCGCCGCAGGATCAGCGCACCGGCTCCGGCGCTGAGGTTGATCAGGAAGCGCGTGCGCGGGTTGGCGTAGTCCACCAAGTCGCCGTTGCGGTAGCCGCCGGCGATCAGCACCGTGCGAACCGCCGGCTCGGCGATCAGCAACGCGCGGGCCAGTTTGAGCGCGCCGACGGTTGTGGCGCAGCGCATCTGCACATCTATGGCCCAGGCATGGGTCGCGCCCAGGTCGTGGGCCAGGGCAATGCCCGCCGTCCAGAGCGGATATTCCTTCCACTCTTCGGTGGTACACAGCACCACGTCCAGTTCGCCGGCGCGCATCCCCGCCGCCGCCAGCGCATCTTGCGCCGCCCAGACGGCCATGGCGTTGGTGTGATCCGCCGGACCGGGCACCGGTTTGCGGGCCAGGCCAAACTTCTCCCGAATCACCGGCTCAGGAATGCCGGTGCGGGTGGCGATTTGGTCTGCGGTGACATGGGTGGCGGGAATATAGGTGCCCACGGCCACGATGCCGATGGTCGGTCTATCCATGCCGCAGTGTAGCACCCGCCGGTTACAGGGGAGTTACAGCCGCGCCGGGATCACCACGGAGGCACGGCGACTTAGTTGGATTTTCTTCGTGATAATTCAGTCTGTGATTCCTGTCATTCTGAACGCCGTGAAGAATCCAGCCTGCCGGGATGTTACGATGGGTGGCCTACCCTCAGATCCCAGCCAGACCGGATTTTGAACGCAATGAAGAATGTTAGTTGTCTCTGGACTTCACCGACTGGCTAGTGCGGGATCCAGCAACCAGTTGGGCCATCCCGCCCGCGCACGGCGCACAGCCGTGCGCGACTACACCCGACAGATTCCTAGAACTTGCACGAGACACACCCAACTATTGCAATCGTTAAACTCTCCGGGTCGCCGGGCCTCCATGGTGTCGTCTGATCCTCGCTTAGGATGCGGGTTCGAGGATTTCGGTGCGGTTGCCGAAAGGGTCGGCGACGTAGCAGCGACTGTAGCCGGGGAGCGGCTCGTCTTCGGTGCTGGGGTAGCCGGCGGCGGCGAGGCGGGCACGGACGGCGGGCAGATCGTGGACCTGGAAGGCGACATGGGCTTTCGTGGCGGGGCGGAAGGCGGCATCTACGCCGAGGTGCAGTTGCAGCGTGGCCGATTGGAACCATACGCCGCCGCGCGCTTGCAGGTTGGCCGGCTTGGTGATTTCCTCTAGCCCCAGTAAGTCGCCGTAGAAGGCGCGGGCCGCCGCTTCGCCACCGGCGGGGATGGCGACTTGGATATGATGGATCGCGGTGGTCATAAGACAAGGCTCCTTGATACTAAAGCGTTTAAGTAGACATAACTATGCTGATGCGGGATCGTCGGCGATGATCCCATGGTACACGGTCAGCGTGGCAGGGGCGGGGGCTACGCCTAATTCGGTGTGCAGGACGGCGCGGCAGCGGGTGTAGGCGCGCACGGCTTGCGGGCGGTTGCCGGCGGCGCTGTGGGCTTGCATCAACAGCACATAGGCGTGTTCCCAGCAAGGATCGTGGCGCAGCAACGCTTCGGCGACCCCGACGGCGCTATCGGGCTGCCCGGCGACCAGCAGCGCGGCGGCCAAGCGGTCGGCGGCGCGCAGGTAGAGAGTGCGTAGGCGTTCGCGTTCGGCGGTGGCCCAGTCGTCGTAGAGCGCATCGGGTAGGTACTCGCCGCTATAGAGGGCCAGCGCCTCTTCGAGCGCGGCGATGCCTGCTGCCGCTTGGCCGCTATCGAGCAAGGCTAGGCCGTGGCGGCAGCCCTGCGCGAAAGCGGCGGTATCCAGCCAGAGATCGGCTTCCGGGCGCAACTGGTAGGCGGTGCCTTCGCGCACGATATAGGCGAACGCCGCGTCGCCGCTGCGGGCCGGTTCGAGGGCTTTGTTGAGCGCGTTGAGCGCCACCTTAAAGTCGCGGCCTGCGGCCTCGGCGGACAGATCGGGCCACAGGCGATCCACCAGCGTCTCGCGGCCCAGCGCCCGGTCGCGTTCGGTGAGCAGGAGGCCGAAGAGCCGGCGGGCTTTGTCGCGTTGCCAGGCCGCCGGCAGCACTTCCGCCGCGCCGCGCCAGACGCGCAACGCGCCCAACGTCTGCACCCGTAGCTGATAGCCGGGATGAATCGTCAGATCGGCCAGCCCTTGGGCGGCCAGCAAGCGCGCCGCATAGGCACTGCCCGCCGCCCGCGCCGCCAGCAGCAGCGGCACCAAGCGGCGCGGATCGGGCGGGCCGAGCAGCGTGGGGGCCGTGAACAAGAAATCATAGTGGTGAGCTTCGGCCAGGACCAGCGCCTCATCGCGGTGCGTGGTACTAGCAGCCGCCCGTCCACCGTCGGCCTGGGCCAGCGCCAGCCAGAGGCGGGCCGCCGTCTGGCCCAGGCGGTCGCCGCAATCTTGCATCGCGTTCAAGCCGCCGGTCAGGATCGGTTGGGCGGCGACCGGCTGCCCGGCCAGGGTCAGGCTCGCGCCCAGCGCCAGATCGATCAACGCAGCCATCCACAGATCGCCGGCGGCGCGCGCGATCTCGCCCCCTTCGGCGGCGGTGCGCCCGGCGGCGGCGAGGTCGCCGGCGAAGCCGTAGGCGCGGGTCAGTCCCCACAAGGCTTCGGCGCGCAGGCGGCGCACGGC